>PYCK01000185.1 GCA_009649835.1 Candidatus Methanocomedens sp.
CTGACACTGGACAGGTTTGCCGGATTTATTGACAGGGCACGGCAGTACCTGGATTCCCCTGCAATTGAACAGTTCTTTCCTACTCTTTCGGCCCGGTTAAATGATGCAGGATTTGATAATACCACTTCCAACAGGGGAACTTTCCTGATGGCCCTGGTCTTTGAAAGGCCTGATTTGGTAGAAGATGTACTCTATCCCCAGCTTTTCATGCTTCACAATAGTATCACAGACCTGCTGTCCCGGAATAGATTTACTGTCCAAAATGGCGATGTGTGGGCAGGTGACCGGGAGACGGCAGTGGTACTGGAACTGGAGGTCTGGCGGCTGCCCCCTGTTAAAAAGCATACTGGTCCACCGATATGGGAAAAATCCCATGCAGAAAAATTCAAACAGAAATACCTGCAGGATAGAGGGTTTTCAGAAATCTATATAGAAAACGGCAGGTATGTGGTGGATATCCAGCGCAAGTATACGGATGCTACCGACCTACTATATAACGAGATACACACCTGCAGGCTGGGCAAGCATGTGGGTAAGAGTATAAAGTTGGGTTTTAAGATATTGCAGGGTAGAGAATTACTTGAGCTCGATGATCAGGGTTTCAGGGAATTCCTTACAGGATTTTTCCACCTGAATGTAATTCCTTGACCTTCTCTACTATCTGGCGCGTATGGTCTGATACCTGTCCCTTTACCTTTCCGGTCCCTGTTCCCATTCCCGTCCCCCTTCCAGTTTCCATTCCCGTTTCCATTTCCCTTCCTTTTTCTGTTCCTGACATATCATCACATTCACCCATAAGTGCCCTGAATATCATGACAACGGATTCTGATAATGCATCATAATCATACCCTCCCTCCAGCGCCAGTACCAGCTTCCCACCGCACAGTTCATCTGCCAGCGAGCGCACCACCCCTGTCATCTGTCCAAACCCTTCTGATGTCAGGTTCATACCTGCCAGCGGGTCGTCCCGGTGCCCGTCCTGTCCTGCGCTGACAAGAATGATATCAGGCTTGAATTTACGGGCTGCTGGCACCAGTATCGCATTAAATACGTACAGGTAATCCGGATCTCCTGCACCTGATTGTAGCGGCACGTTAATATTATATCCACTACCACCTCCCGCACCAGTTTCGTCCACACTGCCCGTGCCAGGATAATGAGGGGATTGGTGAATGGAAAAATACAGCACCGAGCTGTCCTTATAGAAAGCTTCCTGTGTACCATTGCCGTGATGGACATCCCAGTCAACGATAAGCACTTTTTCCAATCCCTTTTTCTGTGCATGCCGGGTGGCTATGGCTATATTGTTGAACAGGCAAAAACCCATACTCCTGTCCGGTTCGGCATGATGTCCGGGCGGGCGTACCAGAGCGAATACGCTGTCCATCCCGTCCATCACCGCATCAACTGCTATAATTACTCCACCGGCAGCCAACAACGCTATCTCATACGAGCGGCTGCAGGTGGGTGTGTCCGGGTCAAGCTGCATCCCACTGGATGAAAGATCCATGACTGTCCGGATAAGGTCATGGGTATGGATATAATGGATCTGGTCCGCTTTGGCAGGTACGGGTTCGATCAGGATGAGCCTGTTGAAATAAGGACTTTCCTTCAAGCCATCCATTATAGCAGTTAAGCGACCACTATTCTCAGGATGGAGGCCAGTGTCATGCTTCAAGTAGTCATCGTGATATACATAGCCTGTCTGCATAAAAATAAAAGGCACAGGTTACAATATAAGATTTTTGGAATTACAGTCTTGTAAGATCGATAAAACCTGCAAGGTTGACAATTCCAATGGCAGCTACAACCTCACCTGCTTTATCCGTGATAGGTGAAACCACTACAGGGAGATCCTTATACGGCCCCTCATCGGCAAAGCCATGAATGGTATTTTTCTGTTCGATTGCCATTTCCAGATACTTGCCAGTGTAATCATAATCAATGACCTGGTTGTTCTCGATCCTTATACCATTCTTATTCTTACTCTTTACTGTTACCGGGAGACCAACTGCTGAATAGATGGCCATTGCAATCGGTTCTAAGTCTTCAGATGTTGAATCTTTTGTTATGGCAATTCCTTGCATTATTACACCAGATGAGCAATATGATATAATATATTTAAATGCTCCGAAAATGTCAGCACTTTCGGTTGTACGTTGTTCCGAATTAAAACAATTTCCTTAACTCTTTTAGTAACTCCAACCAGTCAAATTCACACTTCACATACCCAAAATTATATTGTCCGCCCTGTACAGGTATATGATACGTAGGCTATCATGCATAAATAGGGAGTGCAAGGATGCCATTTGCACTGACAGGGGTGCTGTTCGTGCTAATATCAGCCGCTGCCTCATTAAATTTATTACAAATGGATGCCCGCATGGCTTCAGCCATGGCGAAAGATACTGATATTAATGCTGCTGATACTGCGTTATTGTATGCAAGGGCCGACCTGGCAAGAATTGTGGTTTTCACTTCAACTGCTCAATCAATCAACAGCAATCCGAAGAAAGTAATCTGCTCTTGATATGATGTGCGAACTTCTAAATCATATCCTGCTGCCCTCATGGTCTTGAACACATCTATTCCACATGCCTCCATAGATGGTCTTGCTTTATCCTGATGCTTACAGAATCGCTTAGCTGCGTGGTCTAAAGCAAAATCCTCTTTCTCTGGCAGACAATCACGGCAAAAGGAGCAAGGTAGTGCAGCCATTGCAAACGCTTTGTAATAGCCTGCAAGGAAAGCATGCCTTTCTAAATCAAACATCGTATTGTGTATAGTTAATATCGCATCCCAGAGGTAATGATGGAGATGCGCAGGCGGCACCTTCAAATTCGGCCCTACATTATTAAATCGTGTGATAAGCGCTTGTTCATAGCATTTTAATAACTTTCTTGTCTCGTCTGGCCCTGGTGTATAAGGCGGACATGTCAAATGCTTCCCAAATGCTTTACATCCATATTCACATTTCCAGCGCACCCACTCGGCTACTTCTATCTCCTTAACTGGAATAAGTTTAAAATCACCATGTATTCCTTCTAATTCCTGCATTAGTGTATCTAATTTCATTAATTCCATCCTCCCCATTATTTTCCAGTTTCTGTCTCTTTATGATTTGCCGCATAAAGATTATTTACTTAATACCTTATATATAAAAAAATCTACAATCTTGAAAACGAGGATATAGAAGTAAATTGATGAATTTTTGAAGGTCTGGTAAACCTTTTCTAACGAAACAATGAAGCTATAATACTCATATTACTTCCCAGATTCAAAGTAGAATACTATTAATCATTGGAGAATATGACATGAAAGTTCTTGTTAGCGATTCATTATCTGAAAAGGGTATAGAAATACTGGAAAAAGGAGCGGAAGTTGACGTAAGAACGGGCATGAGCCCGGAAGAATTGAAGGCATGTATAGGGGAATACGATGCCCTGGTAGTCAGGAGCCAGACCCAGGTGACAGAGGATGTCATCAAGGCTGCTGAAAACCTTAAGATCATAGGCAGGGCCGGCGTGGGTGTGGATAATATCGATGTTGAAGCTGCCACCCAGCGGGGTATTATTGTGATCAACGCCCCGGAAGGCAATATGATCTCTGCTGCCGAGCATACCATAGCCATGATGATGGCCATATCCAGGAACATCCCACAGGCAAACCAGTCCATGAGAGCAGGGAAATGGGACCGTAAACTCTTCATGGGCGTTGAAGTAAGGGGCAAGACCCTGGGTGTGGTGGGACTTGGACGGATAGGTACAGAAGTGGCCAAGCGCGCACAGGGAATGGAGATGAATATCATGGCCTATGACCCGTTCATCAGTGAAGAACGAGCAGCTGACCTGGGTGTCAAGCTTACCACTGTGGAGGATATTGTCCTTAATGCGGATTACATCACTGTGCATACACCCCTAACAAAGGACACCAGGGACCTCATCGCTAAGGAAGAATTCGAAAAAGCCAAACCAGGGGTCAGGATCATAAACTGCGCCCGCGGCGGGATAATCAATGAAAAAGCCCTGGCTGAGGCCGTGGCCAGTGGTAAAGTGGCAGCCGCCGCCATTGATGTTTTTACCAGCGAGCCGCCAACCGGTTCACCGCTACTGGAACAGGATAATATTATAGTCACGCCACACCTGGGAGCATCCACAAAAGAAGCCCAGGTAAATGTGGCAGTGGATGTGGCCGAGCAGATCATCAACTTCAATCAGGGGCTGCCTGTAAAAAACGCCATCAATATGCCATATGTGAAACAGGAGATCATGAAAGTGCTGCAGCCCTACCTGCCGCTGGCAGAGAAGATAGGCAAACTTGCCGCCCAGCTCATGGAAGAAAAATATGAGAGGATAGAGGTATCATACAGCGGTGAGATCGCTGAATGGGATACAGGCCCCGTAACCGTAGCTGCCCTTAAGGGGCTGCTTGAGTTTGCTATGGGGTCATCCGTGAACTATGTCAATGCTCCTGTCATTGCCAAAGAGCGTAAGATAAAAGTGGTAGAGAGCAAGTCAAAGACCACGGAGAGCTACTCCAACCTGATCATGGTGAATATTTTCAATAATGGAAAGGTAAAGACCGTGGGAGGCACCATGGTAGGTACAAACCCCAGGATCGTGCAGATCGATGAGTTCAGCATTGATGTGCTGCCCTTAGGGCATATGATAATCGCCCTCCATGAGGACCATCCGAACATCATCGGCCCATGCTGCATGTTGCTGGGTAAACATGACATCAATATTGCAGGCATGCAGGTCGGTCGCATAAAAGCAGGTGGGACAGCCATTATGGCACTCAATGTGGATTCAGAGGTGAATGAGGAGATATTAAACGAGATAAGGGCTGTGAAAGGTATACTGAATGCGAAGATGGTATATCTTTAGATAGTTCTTCCTGTGCTGCAGCCTGGTACTGTCAACATAAACCAAATCATTGGCCCACCTAATATAAATTGATTTGATGTCATCAACAATCAATAATTATAAATAGTTGAATCCTATACTCTTACATATTATGGAAGTAGTATTTCGTATAATCGGTTCGGAAGAAGATATGGCCAGCCTGCAGTCTGATGAGGAATATGTCCACTTCTGTTTCAGACCATCAGAAAAAGAGATATTCAATGTGGTCCGTACCTGTCCTAATATTAAAATGATCCAGCTTCCTGTTTCTTATTTCAACACGTTATCAAATACAACTAAAACATTAATGTCAATGAACAATATTGAAATAAGGGTCGGCAATGTGTGGGGACACAGGACTGATATTGATACACATAAGACCATAGATATATAGGCTTACCAGGCATGCAGATTTTATAATAAAATCATATCATACGTCCAAGTCTATCTATTTACTCCCTTTTAGTACAACAAGTTGTTCAAAAAAGTGCCTGGACTCTGACACAGGTTCCACAGCCAGGCCGGCATCCTGCATCAATCTGCTAACCTCACTGACACCTGTGAGTGATGAAACCAGCAGGAGTACCCGTCCGCCCTGGGATAGAAGTTCCCATATTCCTTTAAGAAAACGTGCAATGGTCCTCCTCCCGTTCGGCCCACCGTCAAGCATCAGGTCATCCCACCCACCCAGGCGCTCGTTTTTAGATGTGGGCAGGTAGGGCGGGTTGAACACTATCAGGTCAAAGGTGCCTTTCAACCCTGCATACAGGTCGGTCCTGACCACTGTCACCCCGTTACCTGCTGCACATTTCACAGCATGGGGATTAAGGTCAGTGGCAACCACCATTGAGGCAATGTCGCTGGCAAAGACAGATACTATCCCTGAACCGCACCCCACTTCAAGTACACGGTCACCATTTCGAATATTTTCAAGTAGTGCATCAACCAGCAGGAAACTATCCTCTGCCGGTTCATAGACATGGGGCACCAGTTCTATGGTCTTATCCCTGTAAGTTATCGAAGTCATGTGCCTGCCTGAATCCTGTTTGCCAGTCCGGCCAGTTCTTCGGGTGTAAGGGATTCGGGGCGCATTTCCAGTATCCCTTGATCTACCTCTTGCAGGTTTTCGGCTGGGATTCCCAGCATTGGTGCTGCCGAGCGTAAGGAATTCCTCAACATCTTCCTGCGCTGTCCGAATACGGCCTTCAGGAACTTTTCGAAAAAACCAAAATTATTGACATGGTACGGCGGTTCCCTTGGTGTGAGTTTCAATATTGCGGACCTTACAGCAGGCTGGGGTTTAAAAGCAGAAGGTGGTACCGTTTCCAGCAGTTCGATCCCGGCAAAGTACTGGGCCATTACAGAAAGCCGGCTATAGTCTGGTGTGCCGGGTGAAGCAAGCATGCGGTTTGCAAATTCAAGCTGGTACATAAGGACTGCAAGATCAAAGGAATGCCGCAGTAGCTTGAATGTGATCTTTGATGATATCTGGTAGGGAAGGTTTGCCACTACTTTATTAAAATCGGGCAGCGGGATTTCCAGTGCATCCCCCTGCAAAACCGTAACATTGGAGTCCCTGGTAATATGTGTGAGTCCTACAGCAAGTTGCCTGTCAAGTTCGATGACTATGACCTTGCCTGCTGCCTCTTTGAGCTTTAATGTCAGGTTGCCTGTTCCACCGCCGATCTCAAGTACGGTATCGGCTTTGGTTAATCCGGCATATCTGATAATCCTGTTAAGAACCCGCTGGTCTATGAGAAAATGCTGTCCATGTTTTGGCTTCATTTATGGTGGCGGCTTTTGGCAGGGGTTGTGAAAAGGCGGTATTTGATATTCTCGTCCATCAACTCATCGATGATCCTGTGGACTATCAATTTCTCTGGTGTATGAAGACCTTTGACCCGCTCGACAAGGTTATTGAAGTTCAGGAATTTTCCTTTTTTATGCTCATCTATGATCGCCCACATCAATTTCTTGCCGATACCGGGCAGGAGTTCAAGCATGTGAAGCCTGTTGGTAATGGGATATGCATCATTGAAGAAATCAATATATTTGGACTCGTTCTCAAGTATGATCTTTTCCAGGATGAATGGCAGCTCCATCTGTGAACCGTGTGTGAGTTCATCATAAGTGATCCTGCGTTTGACATGATCGATCACATCCCTGTCCCCTTCGCCAATATATACTCTATCCTGTGTCATGGGAACAATGTCATTTTTAAGCATCAATTCCATTAGTACAAAATGTGAATCACCTACAGCCTGCACCAGTGGTTTTTTTTGGTATACAGGCCTGTTATCTTCCGGACTTCCATATGGCAAATAGTCCAATACCAATCCCCACTCTTCCTTTTGAGGTTTTTTTCCAGTTACCATATTTATCCATTCACAACCCTAATAATCCAATATTTCCAAAATACCAAAAAGGAAGCCCTATGCATCCTTTTTTCAAGTTAATATACTACCGATTACATATAAAGTTTTATATCGTTGAAAGCCACATTTCAATATGCATCGGTAATAAGGTCCAGAATAGTAGTGAGTTCTTCTTCCGATAGGGTAAATCTCTCTTTTGCATATATTGAACGTATCTCATCAAAGCTGGCTGGCATAATATCTGCTAGCCGGTATGCAATTTCCGGTTTCATTTTTTCAAGTTGAAGCAATTTTTCAACCAACCCCATGGATTTGGGACCATCTGTCTTGGAAAATAACTCGGCATGGTTTATGGCCCTTCTCAACTCATATCCCAATTCCATATCTTCTTCTAACCGCTTCTCTTTGATATCAAGCAGAATCCCCTTTGCCTCTGCAAGGGTGATCATTTCCTCGTTTATGATTTCTTTTACTATCATAAATTATACCCTGGATACTGGTTACAATATTCAATTATTCATACCTGCGGGCGCAGGTGTTCGGGGTACAGGATGGCTTGCTTAATAGCATTCCCGTCCCTGACTGCTACAATATATGCCCTGCCACGCTGCCCGACCACTTTTCCTGTCTTGCCATGGAACTTGGGGTTTGCCATCCCCCTATGTACACTGGGGTCCAGTTTTATGTGGACTGCCTGTCCTATCTCAAATTCCTGGATGGCACGTGATATGGGGCTGAGTCCTCTCTCTCGCGGGCTTTTCTTCAATTTATACCTGGTCTTCCTTCTTTCACCGTGTGATGTTGGCAACGTTCAATCCTCCGATAAATATTAAATGATTATTCCTTCAATTTTTATTACGTCAAGTTCAGCAACTTTTGCTTCTGCATTGAGGTTCTCTGCAAGGTTGGGTTTTGTGCGACCCTCGTCTCCTGACACCAGTTCTTTCACATATAATCCACCCTGGCAGCCCACTACGATCAAAGCTGACAGGCCGTCTGGTGAAAGTTCTTCCAGTTTGGTATAATGCACTTTTCGTTCCCGTACCAGATCAGCCCTGCGATGGGCTACCCTGGTGGGCGTGCTCTGCATTATCGGTGCCCGGACAATTATGTCAAGGGCAGATATAAGACTTTCCTCGGATATCTTTGCACTAAATGTCACTCTTAATCTATAAACTTTATCTGCCTTTGCCTGTTTGATGGCTTCTACAGCCGGGTGCTCAACATACTTTAGCCCCAGTACTTCAACTTTACCGGCAGCATAACGATTGATCCTGTGCTGCAGCCTGGTAAGGTCAATACGCCGCTTGAGGGGTTGCACAGCCTCTACTATGAAGGGCCTGCCGTCTCCCAGCATCAGGGCATCGATATCCTCCCTGCCCGCTCCGTGGAACACGGTATCTTTTGCACCTGCGGCCTTTATGACTTCGGGTCCGATAAGCTCATCAACTGATTCGGGATACATGCGGCCGGTAAAGTTGCAGCGCGGGCAGCCTTTACCCCTGCACTCCCTGCAGGGCCACCGGGTCTGGGGAATACCTCTTATGAGTTTGCGGTACCTGCCAAATATGTACAGTGACCGTACTTCCAGTTCTACATTGTCCTTTGCAATATCCAGCAGGGCGGTGATATTGGGACGGTTCAGGTCAGCCCGTTTACCAAGCCTTTCTTCCACACGCCTGCCCACTTCCCTGTTCATTTCGGTCTTCAGGGGCTCGGCCCACTTGGTCCCTGATTCTGCCCAGAGTATTTCTTCGTTCTCCAGCAGCAGTCCGGAAGGTCGTGTGCCGATGAGGAATGTATTGAACTCGTATCCTGCCAGGGCATCAACTACCAGGTCGGCCCAGTGGTCAAGCTGCTCAAAAAGGCCGTTGCAGACCCAGCACCTGCCCTGGGCCACATCCTGCCCCAGGCTCTTTCGTGCATGGACGCTGCTGGGTGCCAGGTCCTGCAATAGGGAATCGTCAGAAGTTTCCCTGCGTGTGTGGTCGGCTTCCATGGCAAGTGCCAGTTTCACGGCAGCACCTCTCTGGTCGTTGGTCAGACCTGTGGAAAGTTTGGCGAACAGGCGGCCTGTGCAGTGGTCGCATATGGGGCCTTCTTTTAATATCCTGGTTGCAGTCTCAAATATGTGGTAAGTAATATTACTCATGATAGTAAGGCACTAAATAGCACAGTGGTACTCTAAAAAGGTTTCGGGGCTACACAGGATTGTATAGGATTATAAAAAAACTCATATATAAAATTACTTATACTATTGGTGTTGACTCGAATTGTAGGGAACTTTCATTAAGTTAGTCAGGAGGATGCCAGTTCAATTCAGCAGTATAAACATTACCATTGGGTGTATACATAAAGTTTGAAGTTCAAGAAAAGGATGTGTGTCAGGCAAATTCCAATCTGAATGTGGGATTCACCAGCCAGTAAAGAGAGTTGGGATTGTCTGTATAAAATCGGCTTTCGTTGCATGATCAATTATGAAGGTCTTTGTTAAGATTGTAATGTAGGCACTCAATAAAAGTGGGTAGGGATATCCATTTCAGGTAATGGATATATGATTGTAACTTGAGTAAAACTGTTCATTTGATAAAATTAAGGGTGTAATAATATGAAATCAATAAATCGATTTATGGCTTTGATACTTTGTTTGTTTGTCGGGACAAGTATGTTATTAGTAGCAGGTATATGT
>PYCK01000186.1 GCA_009649835.1 Candidatus Methanocomedens sp.
ATAATCAGCAGTGAACTTATGGGTGCTTGGTAGTAAGACTGTGGTGTGTATGGCTACCGGGCACGGGCTGAAGGATATGTGGGGGATTGAGTGAAGGGGTGGGGAGAGGTAAATGTGGAATGGAGTATACAAGGTCAAAACATTCGAGACTATACACAACACATTTTCCCATTCATTGAGGGGACTACTTCCAGGGTGTATTATCCAGGCCCGAGGACCCCCTCAGAGTTGCAATAATTATCCGTGCAATGAATAAAGTTCCTTGTACATCCTGGTTTTGAGTGCTTGGCTTTCAACCCAACAGATGCAGGATGCATCCTTTGGATGTCAGCATCCATTGACATTCTACCAACACTCTATCAAAAACCAGCAATTGTACATAAATCCAAAATAACATAAGTTACCTGCACAATATATATCCAAATGCGAGTTACCAAGCGAAACCTGAAAGGCAGGGAAGGCAAGATCGCCCTGACACCAGAGAACCTGGATGACCTGTGGCACCTGAAATATATCATTGAGCCAGGCGACCTTGTGTTTGCACTGACCAAGCGGCGGGTGGAAGGTGCTACCGATAAACTGCGGCCAGAGAAGATGGATAAAAAACCCATGCGCCTGGGGGTGCGTATAGATAAGATCGAATTCCATAAATTCGCCAACAGGCTGAGGCTGCACGGCCTGATCGAGAGCGGGCAGGATACCGGTGCATACCATACCCTGAATATCGAGGAGGGTACCAACCTGTCTGTGATCAAGACCTGGAAGAACGACCAGCTCCAGCGCATCAAGGAAGCAGAAGCTGCAGCCCGGCGGCCCAGGGTTGTCATACTGACCATAGAGGAGGGCGAGGCATCCATCGGGCTGGTGCGCCAGTTCGGTGTGGAGGATTATTCGAATGTCAAGATGGGGTCAGGCAAGGGTGAATCGAGCAGCAGGGAAGAGTTCTTCTCACAGGTAACAGCCCAACTGGGCCAGGGGGCTGGCGGGTCCGAAGCAGTGATAGTGGCCGGGCCAGGGTTCACCAAGGATGATTACATGAAGTTCCTGAAGGATAAAAAACCCGAACTTGCCGGGCGTGCCAGGACAGAGGATACTATTACTATAGGGGTTTCAGGTTACCAGGAAGTACTTCGAAGGGGAGCCGTGGACAGGATAGTTGAGGAATCACGCCTGTCCAGGGAAGCAACTCTTTTAGAAGAACTGATGGCCAGGATAGCTACCGAAGGGGCGGCAGTATACGGCTGGGATGAAGTGCACAGGGCCCGGGATATGGGTGCGATCGAGACCCTGCTTATTGCCGATGAACTGCTAAGAGAAGGACGTGAGAAAGGTGAGAACATTGATGCGTTTTTGCTGAACATAGAACACAGCCGGGGTGAAGTGGTCGTGTTCAGTACCGAGTTCGAGCCCGGTCACAGGCTGCACAGTCTGGGCGGGATTGCTGCACTGTTGAGGTTCAAGATGGAGTACTGACCATGCCAGAGCCTGAAAAAGCCATAACAGATATCAGGTATCTTTTAGACAGGGGTTATCCCAGGAAAGGAGCCATTACGTTTGTTTGCAATCACTACCGGCTGGATATCAAATGGCGGTATGTTTTTACAAGGGTGGTATTTGGCAGGGACACTATACAAAACCGCAGGGAAAAGACGGTAAAGTGTGAAGACCTGGACGGAGAGGTGGTGTTGGTTGACGGTTATAATGTGCTGATCGGAGTGGAATCTGCGCTTAAGGGTGAGCCGGTCTATCTGTGTGATGACGGGTTTTTAAGGGATATCAGGGGTGTGTTCAGGAATTACCGGTGCTCGGGACTGACAGAAAGGGCAATGGATGAGATATTGGGGGTATTAACAGGTTTTGCTCCTTTTCGGGTGGAATTTTTATTCGACAGCCAGATAAGTAAGAGTGGAGAGATGGCACGGTGGGTGGAGAAGAAGTTGAAGGATGTGGGGCTTATAGGGGTTGCCAGAACATCGAGACATGTGGATCATGACCTAAAGCAAAGTAACGGGATCATTGCCACGGCAGATGGTAGTATTATTGATGAGGTGCCAAAAGCAGTGAATATCCAGGCGTGCGTGCTGGAACAGTTGAACCTCAGTCCGGTCATTATTGAGGGGGTTTTCAGGTGAAGCGTATCGGTATTGCAGTGACCGACCCTGGGGACTGGACTGCTATTGCATTGAACGATGCGCTTGTAAAAGCCAGCGTCCGGCCTGTTGTATTCAGACTTCATGATGTGACCACAAGTATACAGGAACACAACAGGATTTATGCAGGAAACACTGACCTGGGATCCCTGGATGCAGTGATTGTGAGGGATGTTGGCGGTGCAGGTGGTGTTGGTGTGAGCGGTAGTGATGCGGGCAGTGATGTTGGTATAGGTGGTGGTGGTAGTGCTGGAGTAGGTGGTGATGCTGGCAGTAGTGTTGGATTAGGTGATGGTGGCGGCGGTTCAGAGGATATGCCGTATAGACTTGATGTGCTGTGCAACCTGGAGAGGTCGGGACTGAAGGTGGTAAATCCGCCTGAGGCTATTCGTACGGCTGCCAATAAGCACATGTGCTCATACCTTTTCAGGGAGCACGGCCTGCCCACACCTGATACTGTACTGACCTCAGACATGGATGTAGCCCTGGCTGCGATCAGGGATTGGGGCAGGGCTGTAGTGAAGCCTATTTTCGGGTTCAAGGGAATGGATATCCACTGCGTGGTTGATGATGAACACTCTGTAAAGCTGCTGAGATCGGTCATTGACACCAGGGGCGTGCTGTACCTGCAGCGTTTTATTTCCAATCCGGGCAGGGATATCAGGGTTTTTGTGGTGGGTGGGGATGTACCCTCTGCCATATACAGGCTGGCACCCCCAGGTTCGTGGATCAACAATCTGTCCAGGGGCGGCTCCCATGAGATATGTGAGGTAACCGGTGAGATCGCAGGTCTGGCAGTGGAGGCAGCCGGGGCCGTGGGTGCGGTATATGCGGGAGTGGACCTTATCGAGGGTGAGGATGGGCTGCAAATACTTGAAGTGAACGGCACACCATCTATCCGGGGGATATATGAGGCTTGTGGGGTGAATGTGGCGCAGGATATCGTAAAATGTGTACTGGATATGGTATAATGGGTAGTGTTATATTGTTTTACTGCCATCACATAATTTCCAACAGCATAGGGTGATTTTATGAATAAGGGTGACGAATTGTATTCTGGAAAGGCTAAGACCGTTTACCGGACAGAGGATCCTGATGCGCTTATTGTGGTGTTCAGGGACAGCCTCACAGCGTTCGATGGGGAAAAGAAAGCTGAAGTTTCTAAAAAGGGATATTATAATGCCCAGATATCCAAAAAATTGTTCGAACTCCTGGAAGAGAACGGCATCAAGACCCATTATCGGGAGATGGTGACTGATAATGAGATGCTGGTGGATAACATCAAGATAATCCTGGTTGAGGTCATTGTTCGAAACATCGCAGCCGGTTCTATTACTAAGAAGTATCCCTTTGAGGTGGGGCAGCCGTTGGAGCCTCCGGTCATCGTAATGGACTACAAGGATGATGCCCGCCATGACCCCATGCTGAATGAGGATATTGCGGCGGCGCTGGGTCTTGCTACAAAGGAGGAACTGGCAGATGTCAAAAAGACTGCATTGAAGATCAATGAGATTCTCAAGTCATACCTGGATGATAGGGGACTTTTGCTGCCGGATTTCAAGCTTGAGTTCGGGCGCAGGGGTGATGAGATCATTCTGGGTGATGAGATATCGTGTGATACCTGCAGGTTCTGGGATAAGGAGACAGGGGATTCACTTGACAAGGATGTGTTCAGGTTCGATAAGGGCGACCTGGTGGCGGCGTATATGGAAGTTGCGCGCAGGATCGTGCCTGAGATATTCGAGTAGGATCTTATAATAAGTGCTGGTTTTAATTTTACTCCCATTTATTTTGGATAATGATTTTTCTCAATCTGTGTATTTACAGATATCTGTGAATGCAAATGTTTATGTGTCCAAATATCCTACAATATAAGCAATTAAGGTGATCTCATGGCCACAATCACAGTATCAATGCCTGACAGATTTAATAGAATAAAAAAAGAATTCCCTGAAGTCAAACGTTGCGATGGCACGTCATGCCCCGCAGCTCTGCTGCGGTTGGGTGTACCATCGCAACGTTTGACTCGGTACTGATCTTAGCTTTCCCCTCCTTCGGAGTCTCAGATCGGAAAATGTAAAACACTTCCTTTTTATCGGTTATACTTTATAGAGGCTGTCCAACAATCACTAACAGTAAGAATTCTCTTGCTTGCTTTTCGATTTAAAGCCCTAATCCATCTTCCTTTTCTTCATATTTTAAATTACTGGACAGCCTCTATATCTTAATGAAAAACAATCGTCCATCCCTGTCTTGAAGCCTCATTCTTTGTATAGCTAACTCCATTCACTTTCAATCCTTTACTATCAAGTAAAGTAATAATTCCACCTTTATTAGACAACTGCATATCTTTTCCTGATAAGGTATATTTCATAACCTCCCCTGCTCTGATACTGCCATTTAAATAAGCTTTCTTTTTATTCTTATCAGCAAGGGCCCAACCTGTAAGGTCGATTAATTGAGGTGTTGTATTGAGCAGCAATACACTTTCAAGTCCGTAATCGTGTCCTTTCGGATTTATAAGAGCTGCAATAATACAAACATTATTATCCTGGTTTTCAGGTGATATTCCATTACATGCATCAACAATCCGATGACCAGTAGTATCATCTGTATGGAAGCACTGGGACTGGAATGCTAAAAAGATAGCAACCCACCTCTCTTCGTCCGGCAGATGGATAAGGAGTCCACCATCCTGATATACACCATCATCTTTTTCCCAATTTTTTGAATTTCCCTGGTTCATATGAATATCATGAATGCCGTTTCCAGGTGCAAATCCGAAATACTTATCTCTCTTTGTTTCAGGCCCCCACTTCTCGCCAAAGGCATATACTTCACTATTTTCCATTGCAATAGCTCTGGCAATATATTTATGAAGGAGTTCGTTTAAATCGTTATCCGGACCAGGAATATCATGAGGCAGAGGTTTCATTTTCAAAATATCAAACAAATTTCCCCTGATAAAATCCAGTGCTATCTGGCCCGATCTCGATTCCAGTTCATGAAAACCAAAAGATAGAGACTGTAGATCTGAAGTTACCGGATGGTTGAAATCTTCATCTATATAATATAACAGTTCAGACGGCATTGCCTTTGATTTAACATTAACAGCGACACGGTGCCGCCATTCATCATCTATGATCAATATTTGAAAATGGGGACTATTTCCCTCTCCATTTCTACTATCGATTGCTTTTCCTTTAAGTACTCCATATTCTTTTAATGTCATGATATTCCACCCTGGATGCTCTTACAAACTGCTTAGAGCATTATATAACCCATCTTTGACAAATATCAAGCAAAAAAATTGCCATAATCGCTATCCTCCGGACCAATCAACTTCTAAAAAACCTCAATATCTGTAGGTATACATTCTTTCACATCAAATTGTGGCCTCTT
>PYCK01000187.1:0-4042 GCA_009649835.1 Candidatus Methanocomedens sp.
TTGTGAGTTCTACATTGTACTCCCGACAAAATTAACTATGCCTGCCAGCAGATCATATGACCTGTAAAATGTAATTGTAATTGATCATAGTGCTCTGAATTTTAAGACACTGATTACACTGATTACACAGATTGATAGTGGTTGTGAAAATCAGTGTAATCTGTGTCGACATTAATCTTGCATTTGAACATACTTTTTGAAGTGGATAACTCAACTCACCCTATTTGATCACATCAACCAGGGCCACCCTCTCCAGCACCAGTTCAGGTATCTTTCCCTCACCTACAGCATCCAGTTCATCGCGAGTTATATTAAAGAATTCCAGTAAGCTGTCCTGCTTGGCCTTTGAATATTCCAGTACTGCAGGGTCAACGGTATCCAGCACTTCATTTACTTCACTAATAGCACCGTCCACCCCGTTGTTACCTGCCACTACCACAGCTACACGGTTATCCCCTGTTTTTACACCCATGCCCAGTGCCCGCCCTATCTGGAGGTTGCCCGAAGCATACAGCATTATCTCCATTCCAAGGTTATTTGCAGTGTTCCTGCCCGATCCAAATGACCTTATGGCCTTCCCTACTGCGAACATCAAGTGCCGGCTGCCTGATACCAACTCAGCGTTCAATGCCTGCACCGTTACATTGTGAGTGCTTCCGATGTCTGAGAGTTGTTTGAGAAATCTGTCCAGGTCTGTGATATTGACCGACCCGCCCATTATCTGGATATTCATTATGTAGATACTAACCTTTGAAATAAAAAGAATATCGGTATACTACAAAAGAGTATTATGCCATAATGTCCCTTCTGGAAAAGGTGAAGATATGCCCAAAAGAGAGGACATCCACAAAGTACTAATTATAGGGTCAGGACCGATCGTTATCGGCCAGGCCGCTGAATTTGACTATTCTGGCACCCAGGCCTGTAAAGCGCTGCGCCAGCTTGGGTTTGAGATCGTGCTCGTCAATTCCAACCCTGCCACTATCATGACCGATCCCGGCATGGCTGATATTACTTATATCGAGCCGCTGAATATCGAAACCCTGGAGAAGATCATAGACAAGGAGCGCCCTGACGCCCTGCTGCCAAACCTGGGCGGCCAGAAAGGGCTGAACCTGTCCTTTGAACTTTATGAGAAGGGCATACTTGAAAAATATGGCATCGAACTCATAGGGGTACAGGCCGACGCCATCAGGCGCGGCGAGGACCGCACCATTTTCAAGGAGACCATGGACAGTGTTGGTGTGGAGACTGCACGCAGTGAGACCACCTTCAGCATAGAAGGAGCTGAAAAGATAGCGAAAGATATCGGCTATCCTGTGGTCATCCGGCCTGCTTACACCATGGGCGGGACAGGCGGGGGGTTCGCCTATAACGTGGATGAACTGCGCACCATTGGTGCCAGGGGTATATCGGCCAGCCTCATCGGGCAGATACTTGTGGAGGAATCTGTACTGGGCTGGGAGGAACTTGAACTTGAAGTGGTAAGGGATGCAAACGGTAACAAAATAACTGTCTGTTTTATTGAGAACATCGATGCCATGGGCGTGCATACAGGCGACAGCTTCTGCTCTGCACCCATGCTCACCATCGATGAAACATTACAGGAAAGGCTGCAGGACTATTCGTACCGCATTGTGGATGCGATCGGAGTGACAGGCGGCACCAATATCCAGTTCGCCCATGACCCCGAGACCGGCCGCATAGTCGTGATCGAGATCAATCCACGCACATCACGCTCATCTGCCCTGGCTTCCAAAGCCACAGGGTTCCCGATCGCACTGGTGTCTGCAAAACTGGCAGGCGGCCTGCTGCTGGAAGATATTCCATACTGGCGCGACGGCACACTGGACAGGTACACACCGTCCGGTGAATATGTGGTCATAAAGTTCGCACGCTGGGCCTTCGAGAAATTCCCCGGCTCCATTGACCAGCTTGGTACACAGATGCGTGCTGTTGGCGAGGCCATGAGCATTGGCAAGAATTACAAGGAAGCATTCCAGAAAGCCATCCGCTCCCTTGAGACCGGGCGCTACGGACTGGGATTTGCCAAAAACTTCAACGACCTATCACTGGATGAGTTGCAAAAACTACTGGTAGAGCCTTCATCCGAACGCCAGTTCATCATTTACGAAGCACTTCGAAAAGGGATGCCTGTGGATGAATTGTTCAGGATAACGCATATCAAGCACTGGTTCTTAGAGCAAATGAAGGAACTGGTGGAACTGGAAGAAAATGTCCTGAAGTACAAAGGCAGCAAGCTGCCGGATGAACTGCTCATCCAGGCCAAGAAAGATGGTTTTTCTGATAAGTACCTGGGCCGGATATTGGGTGTACCAGAACAACAGATACGCGAGCAGCGCTTATCCCTCGGCCTGCGCCAGGCATGGAACATCGTGCCCGTGAGTGGAGCAGAGGATGCAGCCTATTACTACTCTACCTACAATGCCAACGATGAGGTGCCTGTATCTGGCAGGAAGAAGATCATGATAATCGGCGGCGGGCCCAATCGAATAGGACAGGGTATCGAGTTCGACTATACCTGCGTGCACGCCGCTTTCACACTGCGCGAACTTGGGTTTGAGTCCATTATGGTCAACTGCAACCCTGAAACAGTGTCTACCGACTACGATACTTCTGATAAGCTGTACTTTGAACCTGTTACCGTAGAGGATGTACTGAGCATCTATGACAAGGAAAAACCAATCGGGGCAATCGTGCAGTTCGGCGGCCAGACACCATTGAACATTGCTGCAGAACTTGAAGCGTCAGGCGTGAACATCCTGGGAACGTCGGTCAGGAGCATTGACCTGGCAGAAGACCGTGAGCGGTTTGCAGACATTATCAGGAATCTGGAGATACCTATGCCGGAGCCCGGTACTGCCAGATCACTGGAAGAAGCACTGGATGTTGCAGGGCGAATAGGTTATCCACTGATCGTACGCCCCTCGTATGTGCTTGGCGGGCGGGGTATGGAGATCGTATATGACGATGAAATGCTTGAAAAATACGTTGCCGGAGCTATTGAGATAACACCACAAAGACCAATGCTTATCGACAAGTTCCTTGAGGATGCGCTGGAATGTGAAGTGGATGCGATATCTGACGGTACTGATGTTTTTATCCCGTCGATCATGGAACACATCGAACTTGCCGGAATCCACTCGGGTGATAGTGCATGTGTATTGCCTCCTGTAGGTATCTCAGAGGAACAGATGGAGACCCTTAAAGAATACACGCGCCGTATCGCCACAAAATTGAAGGTGGTGGGACTTATGAATATCCAGTATGCCATCAAGGATGATGTTGTTTATATCCTGGAAGCAAACCCTAGGGCTTCACGTACTGTGCCATTAGTGTCCAAGGTTACAGGCGTATCAATGGCACAAATTGCGACACAGGTCATGCTTGGTGCTAAACTGGCAGATATGGACACCCACCTGCGTACTTACCCGCATTTCGGTGTCAAGGAGACTGTATTCCCGTTCAATATGTTCCCTGAGGTTGACCCCGTGCTCGGGCCTGAGATGCGCTCTACAGGTGAGGTGCTGGGTATGGCAGATTCATTTGAGATTGCTTTTTTCAAGTCCCAGGTTGCTGCAGGGTCTTCATTACCCCTTGAAGGAACCGCACTTATCACTGTAGCGTCCAGTGACAGGCAGCGTGCGCTTATTGTGGGCAGGGAACTGTTTTCAATGGGATTTACGATACTTGCCACGAAAGGCACAGCCGGTTTTTTTAAGGAAAACGGGGTCGAATGTGAAGTTATCAAGAAAATGCATGAGGGGCGGCCAAATATTGTTGATGCGATGCATAACCGGGAGATACAGTTCGTACTGAACACGCCTATCGGTAAGGAGGGTGTTTACGAGGACAGCTATATCCGTAAATCTGCTATCAAGTACAATATCCCTTACCATACTACCACTGCTGCTGCCCTGGCTGCTGCAATGGGTATCAGGGCGGCACGGGAAAACCTGATCGATGTCAGGTCGGTACAGTCCTATCATCGTGATGTTGATTAGGGTCTGGCGGTTCTAAA
>PYCK01000187.1:4142-6169 GCA_009649835.1 Candidatus Methanocomedens sp.
TTTCTGTATTAGTTGATATAAACAACAATGGATGAGAATAAATGGAACGAAGAGGTTTTGAAAGTAAAGGCGGTTTTGGCCCAAGGGAGATGCATAAAGCTACATGTGCCGATTGTGGTCAGGAAACTGAAGTGCCTTTTGTACCCGATCCTGATAGACCGGTGTACTGCAGAGAGTGCTATAAAAACCATAGACCGAAGAGATATTAATTCTGAAGTTTATAGTCATACACTATGTGTTTGTCCGGAGTATACCGGATAATTAACACGCTTTAAACAAAGTTAAAATATGTGCAGTTGAGATAGGATTTCTATCTTTAACCTGCACGATTATTTTTTTGTATATGTTTAGCTCACCATTTTCCGTTTTCATAATGAATTTATCAGTTCTGCCGTCATCGATTTCTAAGTTTACATTGGTTTTTTCATTGTTAAGTGTCAGTGAAAGAAAATTCTTGTCATTAGTTACACTTATGATCGTGCCGTCATAGTTTTTATTAATTTTTGCCTCTTTTACCCATTCAATACTAAAGTTCAGAATCAGAAATTCTATCAGTCTTGCGTTATCGTTTCCTGGGATTTTTTTCCAGCTAAACAAATACATTTTTTTAACGCTTACTCATTTACCTCAATTTGTAATATATCACACCTTATTAATAATTAGGGAGTAAATGAGTAAGCGTTTAGTATAAATATAATCTTTTAGAAACTTAATAAGCTGCCAGGGGGAATTCTTATAGAAGATAGGACAACCAAGAAAGAGCGGTTGGTTAAGAGCAAGACCGACCATGTGATATGGGGAGTCTGCGGGGGTCTTGCAGAGTATTTCAAGGTAGACTCGGTGATCGTAAGACTGGCATTTGTAGTGCTTGTGCTTATTGATGGAATTGGCATTTTGCTGTATATTATTTTAGCCATCATAATGCCGGTAGAAGAGCAGGCAGACCTGCCGCAAAAAGATGTAATCGAACAAAATGTACAGGATATGGCCGAACAGGTGAAAGGGACTGTTGAGAAGATGGAAAATG
Organism: Candidatus Methanocomedens sp.; assembly: GCA_009649835.1. Lineage (GTDB taxonomy): Archaea > Halobacteriota > Methanosarcinia > Methanosarcinales > Methanocomedenaceae > Methanocomedens_A. The sequence goes on from PYCK01000187.1 coordinate 5,170, forward strand.
AGACACCCACACAGCAAAAAACCCAACATGCCCAGTGGCTGGGTGTAATCCTGATACTGCTGGGTGCTTATTTCCTGCTGGAAAGTCTTCACCTTTTAAGTTGGGTGCGTTCCGATCTTTTCTGGTCTTTGCTATTGATATTGATCGGTATAGGACTGCTCTTTAAACGCGCGGTGAGATGAATGAATCAGCGAACCGGGATCCTGGGTCCTTTAATCCTGGTTATGATCGGCCTATTACTGCTGTTGAATAACTTGGGAATGCTCCCGCTGGGATTGTGGGGTACAGTATGGCGTTTCTGGCCTGTGATCCTTATTCTTATCGGCCTGGACGTTCTGGCAACACACAGTGATTCTAAAAGCAGGTACATCCTGTTTGTCCTGCTGGGGATCGTCATAGTCATAGGAGTCACTGCAATTGCATATTCCTGGCCTGTCGGGTACCAGGCAGAAGACTTGAATGACAAGGACATGAGCGGTGCTGATCATCACGGTATGGTTCGGGTATTCGTCGATCTGAGCGATGCCAATTTCAGTGGTGCCCGAATGGAGGATTCCAGATTGATTTTTGCAGATATGAATCGGGCGAACCTGGAAGGTGCTGACCTGGAGGGGGCCGTCCTGGTCTTTGTAGATCTGAGTAATGCCAACCTAAAGAATATGGACGTCAGGGGTGCCAAATTCATATTTGTGGAAATGGGCAATGCCGAACTGGAAGGCACTGATATTCAAACAGCCGACCTGATTTTTACTGCAGGTAATTGAACGGTAAATGGTTCATTCTATAGTGAATAAAGAACCGCAGATAGATGCAGATGCACCCGGTGCAAGTTAAGAATTTTATAGTACCCAGAAGCCATACGAAAGAAAATACATTTGCAATCCTTATACTTATCTCACATTAAATATTTTTTTTAATAATTATTGTTGGCATCGAAGTGTTTACTATCATTCAGCACTATTAGAATTTGAGGTATGAAAGTAGAATGGTACATGAGATT
>PYCK01000188.1:0-2766 GCA_009649835.1 Candidatus Methanocomedens sp.
TGCCACCCTGCTGAGTTCCACGTCATCTGCCATATGGTATCCCAGCTCCCTGCCAAGTTCTGAAGTGAACTCAAGTATCTCCTCATGCCTGGGCATGGCATCCCGCTCCAGTCGTTTACGGGAATAGCCCAGATGCATATAGGCCTTTACCTCCACAAAGTCGGGTTCTGCAAGTTCGATAAGCCGGGCATATCCGGTGGCATCTTTAAAATTCAAACCTTTTGTCAGAGTTATCCTGATGGCAATCCGGCTAGGATGGTGGGACAGCACTTCCAGGGATTCCAGGATACGCTCCCACTGATCCTGATGATCGGGAGCACAGGCACGAATGTAAGTCTCCTTATCCGGAGCGTCCAGGCTCATGTACAGTTGTGAGGGCCTGATAATTTCTATAACATCGGGTTTTGTACCGTTGGTGACAACAAAGGTGGTAAGTCCCTGTTTGTGGAACTCCCGGACCAGTTCGGGCAGGAACGGGTAGAGTGTGGGTTCCCCTGCTAGTGATATGGCCGCATGTTTGGGCTCCAGGGATTCCTTCCATTTTACTTTGTCAGCATCATCCAGGCCGCCGTACCCTGACATCAACCTGCGCTGCTCCCTGATACAACCCCCCACAATTTCCTCTGGAGAATCCCACTCGCCAGGCGTGTCGACCGGGTGTTCAACCGGGCGCCAGCAGTGGAGGCAGGACTGGTTGCAGCCTAAAAAAGGCGTCATCTGGATGCAGCGGTGTGACTGTATGTCGTAGAACTGGGATTTATAGCAGCTGCCCTTTCCCTTTATGGACCTGCCCGACCAGAGGCAGGGTTTGACAGCGCCGTGAGTACCTACTATGTGATATCCCATTTTTTTAAACAATTCCAATTGATGTTCGGGTAAGGTGCTCATTGGTAATAATTGATGTCTGGATAAGGTGTTCATTGGGAATATATGAGTTATTGAAATGAGATAATGTTTGTGTTAAGTGTGGCCAGGTCCACGATGGCAGCCTTGCCTGGATCGGGTTGGAGGTTCATACGCCTCTGGAACTCTGTCTGGGACTGCCAGGTACCGCTGTTTATCACTGTGACGCCACGGTAAGTATTGTATCCAACTGTATGTACATGGCCGCAGTGCAGGATATGGGGGGGCTTGTCGATCACCAGGTGGTCTTCTCTTTCAGGCGCAATAGATACCCGGCTGCCGTACATGGGAGACAGGTGCCTGCGTTTCAACATCTCGATCATGGGCCGTGTGGGATCTTCGTATTTCATACCAGGCAGGTTGGCCACGATATCATCAATACTGCGCCCGTGATAGATCAGGGTACGTACCCCATCCATGGATATCACTGCCGGGTTGCCCACGAATACCACGTCCGGCCTGAACATCTTCCTTATCTTTTCAGGGAATGTGGGCTGGGGTTCGGCCTGCCTTACCGCATCGTGGTTGCCCGGGGATATGATCACCTTGATGTGTTTGGGTATCCGGTTGAAATAATCAGCAGCTACTTTATATTGTTCATACACATCGGTAATGGCCAGTTCCTCCTCCTGGTTCGGATATATCCCGATACCGTCCACCAGGTCACCTGCCACTACAAGATACCTGATATCCTTCACGTCCACAGATCCGTTGCCAGCCACTGACCCCCCGTGATTCAGCCAGTCGATAAAACCCAGCCACTGGTCTTCAAGGAAAGTGTCACTACCTATATGCACATCAGATATCATTACAGCCTTGCCGCTCACATTGCGCTCGCCCAGTTGTGAACTGGTCCTGATTGGCATATCAGGCCACATGATACTATTTATAAATAGCAGATTTCCGTCATCACTCAGGTTGCCGCTGACACCGATCACCTCATCCAGCATCACTTTTTGGCCCTGCTCAAAGATATCATGTTTATTTTTCAGCACCATTGTTCGCAGGCTTCCGGTAGTATCCTCGATCTCTATCATCCTGTGACCGTTCTTGGATGTGCGCAGGTCAGATACCATGCCTATGACCGAAACCTCCTCCCTGCCTTCCACCAGGCCAAGTTTGCGTCTGTTCAGGCTTTCTATGGGCCTGAAACCAACACCCCGGTTCCTCAACATGTCTCCCAGCCTGGAAAACCTGTTCCTGAAAAAGTCCACGAATTCCCTGTATTCACCTACACATGTTGACTGGTCAGTGATATCTGAGATCACATCCAGCTCACCAGTCCATTCATCTTCATAATCCGGGTCCCTGGGTACCCGGGGGTACTCGGTCCCTGGCTGCGTTGTGATCCTGGTATTTAGAGCCGGGTCGATCTGGGCCGGGCTCACCACAAGTGTGGACTCGTCAAGTGAATCAAGTATCTGGCTGATAAGTGAGGGGGTGGTGTCCTGTTCTGTAAGCAATGTGAGGGCGTCAGGGTCTATCTGGTAACCGGCCTGGGCAAACTGCTCTACAATGAATGAAGCATGATTGGTATTTTCCATTAAAATCGCACAAACTATTATCACTTTAGACGCTATAAGTATTCGCCACATAAATCCACAGGAAGAGAAAACCATTATCGATAAATTATTTTATTATATAAAACGATTCAGGAACAGTGATAATTTCTGGATCGGCCTGTTAAATGACCTGCTGTTCGTAGCTGTAATGATCGGTATGCTCATGCTTATCTCGCAGATCGGTCTTGGTATTTCAAGGCCGGCGGTGGCTGTAGAATCTGGTAGCATGCTGCCTAATATCGGTATTGGTGATGTGGTTATCATACAAAGCGCCCAGCGGACACAGATCATCACACATACT
>PYCK01000188.1:3214-4404 GCA_009649835.1 Candidatus Methanocomedens sp.
TCCATGAGCACTCCCTTGGTATCACCCATCGGAACGCTCAATGATATTTCCTTGGTCCTGCCATAACGGCCTTTGCTTACCACCATAGCATTGATGATGCCCAGCATGTCCAGTTCTGAAATAAGGTCTGTGATCCTGCGCTGGGTGAGTATGTCAGAGCCGATGTCATTGCACATCTGCTTATAAATAGTGTAGGCTTCCCCTGTGGAAACATTGTTGTTCCTGATCTTACTGAGCAGAAGCACACTTAGCAGTACGAGTTTGGACTGGGTTGGAAGGGTCCTGACCACTTCAACAACTCTATCATTCTCGATCTTCTCCTGGGCAACCCTGACATGTTTTTCTTCAACTACTGGCGATTTTGTCCGCTCAGCTATTTCGCCAGACACGCGCAGGAGGTCTAACGCACGTCTGGCATCTCCGTGTTCTTGAGCAGCAAAGGCAGCACACAGGCGGATCACAGTTTCATCCAGCATATTACTCTTGAAAGCCATACCCGCCCTCTGTTCCAGAATATCATGTATCTGGTTTGCATCATATGGTGGAAAAATAATCTCTTCTTCACCAAGGGAACTCTTAACCCTGGGATCCAGGAATTCTGTAAATTTAAGGTCGTTAGAAATGCCGATCAGACTTATCCTGGCATTCTTCAGATCGCCATTTATCCTGGAAAGGTTATAGAGTACATCATCACCTTTCCTGACAAGTTTGTCGATTTCATCCATTATAATTATTACAACCTGTTTTTCCTTATCAACAGTTTTTTTAAATTCTTCAAATACCTGATCAGTAGGCCACCCGGTCATTGGTACTTCTTTTCCAATATGTTTTGCCAATGTAGCCAGGAGCCTGTACTGGGTATCTACAATTTCACAGTTAACATATAACACTAAACATGCTGTTTCATGAGACTCACTTGTATTTTGCAGTTCCTGCCCCACAAATTTTACAACTGCTGTCTTACCTGTACCTGTTTTTCCATAAATAAGAATATTTGAGGGTGTGTCTCCCCGGATAGCCGGAACAAGCATACTGGCAAGTGACTGGATCTGCTTATCCCTGTGAGGCAGATTATCAGGTGTGTAATTAGGTCTCAATACTTCTTTATTTTCAAAAATTTCATTATTTTTAAGAAAGTCATCAAATATACCATGTGCGGGCTTTTTCTCAGATGTTTTTGATGTTAATTC
>PYCK01000189.1 GCA_009649835.1 Candidatus Methanocomedens sp.
CATCTGCGTGTATCTGCGGTTCTTTATTGTTCAAAAGATCAGACTAAATTAAAATGAATCGTAATACACGACGATACTTATATATATTGGCAGAATGAATATATTGGTATCATCATTATCATTAGTACAATGATGATGATTTGTGAGGTGAACTTGAGAACATGTTGAAATATTTACTTGGCATTATCAATCTTTTTGCATATTCCAGACAACAGATTTTGAATATTAACAACAAGAAAATTAGATGATTTCAATATTCGATAATGAAAAATAAGTACAGAAGTCAATCATGTTTAACAATAAATGATTCATCGTCCTCATCAGCATATATTTTCGGTTAATCACAAAAGGGGAATTATATAATGGCAGCAAAAGTGTATACGATTGCATCTGGAAAAGGTGGTACCGGAAAAACTACAACCACCGTCAACCTGGGAACTGCGCTTGCACTCCTTGGTAAAAAAACAGTTATAATCGATGCAGATATAGGTATGGCAAACCTTGGCCTCCTGCTGGGCCTTGAAAAAAGTCCTGTCACCCTGCACGAAGTATTGAGTGGAAAAGCAGACGTGCGGGAAGCAGTATATGAAGGTCCGGGTGGCGTATATGTCGTACCCTGCGGCATCTCACTCCAGGGATTCCAGAACTCAAACCCTGAAAAGTTGCAGGAAGTAATGGCCACACTCGTCGAAGAGATGGATTTCATGTTGATCGATGCCCCGGCAGGTATCAGTAAGGATGGTGTGATACCTCTGGCCATTGCAGATCAAGTTGTTCTGGTCGTCAATCCCGAATTGTCATCCATGGCCGACGCCTTGAAGACCAAGGTCCTGACCGAAATGCTTGGTGGGGGAATCGGCGGGGCTATCCTCAACAGGGCGGGAATGGAGCGAACAGAAATAAACAGGCAAAAAGTAGCCGACCTTTTGGGTGTGGAAGTCATTGAAATGGTGCCCGAAGATTCAAATGTAAGGCGATCGGCTGCGTTCAAAACACCAATCGTCATCAAAACGCCAAACTCCCCTGCAGCCGTTGCATTCAAACGATTAGCAGCCCGTGTATCAGGCAATGATTTTATTGAACCTGCGGAAGGTGAGGAAGAAAATGAGGAGGGGTTCGTAGGAAGGCTGGCAAGAGTTCTGTTCGGAGGCAAATAAAAAAATGAGCGTCTTGACAGGAGTTCTTTTGTTAATCTTGACCATTGCGTTTTTCCTGGTGTACATGATGAATATCAGAATTAAACAACTTGAAAATGAACTTACGACAGTGAGGAGTAGAATGGCTTTGACAGACGATGAACTCACCCGCCTGACGCGTGACATCGAAGACTTCAAGAGATTGAAGATATGACCCCACAGTATAGAATATATTCAAAAATAGTTTGGTTTAATTTTGCCCGAACCTATATTTTCCATAAAATTGAGATGATTTCAAATGGATGAAAATGTGGATGGAAAAATACACCAATTCCTGAAGAGCCTGATAAACCCCAATGATGACGATATAACGGATTTTGTAGAATCTTTAGCCACAGAAGATTCATCAATAAATATCGAAGAATTGGCCAACACGATCAAAGAAAGATCAAGGTTGCTTGGTGAACAATCTGATAAACTCTATAAGCTTGAAGAGGATTTTTCTGCATTTTCTGACCAGGATACTCCTGGAATTGATGAATTCAAGCAGATATTGTTCAGTGCATATGATAAAAACTCGGAACTTGTAGATGTATCAGAGGATATTGACAAGTTAAGTACTATTATAGAAAACCTGAAAGCAGGGTTTACTGATGAAGAAACATTAAATGAAGCCGAAGAAGCGCCCGGTCTGGACAAGCTCCTTGAAAGAATTCAGGATTTAAGAGCTTCAAAGGATGAAAACCTCGATAGAGAGGTGAGGGAAGAGGAAGCACCGGAAAAAGAAACAACACCGGAAAAGGAAGCAACACCGGAAAAAGAAACAACACTGGAAAAAGAAACAACACTGGAAGATGAATCACTTCAATCCTTAAAGCTCAATGAAAAAATTCCAACCTCCGACCTGATAGACAAGCTCTCAGATGGAAAGGAAGAACTCACTGATATACTTAGCGAAAAAATCGAAGACCGAAAGATGGAAGTTAGGGAACCTGCTTCAGGGGAGCGGAAAAGCGAAAGAGACATTGTTAAAGATATAATGGAAGAACAGCTTGCAAGTGACGTTGAAACAAGAATCAGATCCATTAAAGAAAAGCATGAATTGGCAATGGAAGAAAAGAAAAATATCTCTGCTCTTGAACGTGTTAAGAATTACTTTGCTAAAGATCTTGAAGAAATTGAAGATTATGACCCGGATATTCACGGGCCCCTCGTTACTTTTGGTGGACTGGACAAACATGAAGAGGTCGAACGATACTGGGTGAACGAGCCTTATGCTTTTGTTGTAATCCTGAACAACATAGAAAGAAAAGAAAATATATACTATGTAGTAGAGCCCGCACTGTCACGTTTTGAGGATATATTCCTTAAAGAGATCAAGGACCGTCTAAGGGATGTACTACTTGTGGAAGAAGTAATATCTGAAGATGATAAGAACCTGGTCCTGACCACGAAAGTCAAAGAGCTGGTAAGGGATTATGCCATCGAACTGACTCCTCCGCTGCTTGAAAAGATCCTATATTATGTAATACGTGATTTTACCGGTTTTGGATATATAGATGCGATCCAGAAAGATGACAGGATCGAGGATGTATCCTGTAACGGTCACGATGTACCCGTGTACCTGTACCACAAGCAGTATACCAATATTGCTACCAATGTTGTATATACCCAGGATGAACTGGACTCGTTCATTATAAAGCTGGCACAACGCAGTGGAAAACACATTTCTGTTGCCGAGCCATTGATCGATGCGACCATGCCTGACGGCTCACGTATCCAGATGACACTGAGCACACATGTCACTGCCCGCGGCGGTACATTCACAATCAGGAAGTTCGGTGACGTGCCACTGACACCTATCGACCTGATCAACTGGAAGACATTCAGTTCAGAGACCATGGCATACCTGTGGCTGTGCATCGAGAATAACAAGAGCCTCGTCTTTGCTGGCGGTACCGCATCAGGTAAAACATCATCTCTTAACGCCGTTTCGCTGTTCATCCCCAGGCAGGCCAAAGTTATATCCCTGGAAGATACCAGGGAATTAAAACTTCCGCACCCCAACTGGATCCCTTCTATTACCAGGGATGCTTTCACAGCTGATGAAAGAGGTGCCGTAGATATGTACGAACTCTTAAAAGCTGCCCTGCGACAGAGGCCCGAATTCCTGCTTGTAGGTGAGGTCAGGGGTAAAGAAGCACTCACCCTTTTCCAGGCCATGAGTACGGGTCACACCACCTTCTCCACTATGCACGCCGATTCAGTGGAATCTGCCATCCACAGGCTTGAGAATCCACCGATCAGTGTACCCAGGAGTATGATCCAGGCACTGAACATAATCAGCATTCAGACACAGACCTATACCAAGGGTAAAAGGGTCAGGAGAAATACAAAAATGGTGGAGATCATTGATATTGATCCACAGACCAGGAACATCCGTACCAATGACATTTTCAACTGGGATTCTATGACAGATACATTCCAAAAAGTGGGTGAATCCAAGGCAGTAAATGATATCATGGTCAAAAGGGCATGGAATATCCAGGAAGTACGCAGAGAATTAAAATACAGGGAGAAAGTGCTTGAATTCCTGTCAAGGAATAATATCACCGATTACGAAGCAGTATCTACCATCATCTATGAATATTCCATTGATCCTGAGAAAGTATTGAATAAATTAAAGATAAAAGAATAACCGATTTTAAAAAAAGAATCGTGTCAGATCATGGACGATGTCAATGCCGGGCCCCAGCTTGAAAAAGCATCTAAAAGTAAAGAGTCTATCTTTGATGTTTACTCTAAAAAGGTAAAATACCTGTTCCACAAATTGAAAATGACGCCCTTTATCATACTGGGCGACAAAATGAAAGAACGGGGAGATCAGTATTACAACCTGAAAAAAGAGCTCAAGCAGGCCCGTATGGCAATGTCATACGAGATGTACCTGTCCAACATAATATTCTATTCGGTCCTGGCCGGGTTAGTTGGTGCCATACTGGGAGTGATTGTTGCATTTCTTGTTACCGTAGTAATAGGCCTGCCCGAGCAGATCACGAATCTCACCTTCGGCCCGAAAACGGCCTGGATACTTGATTTCAAGGAATTAATAGTGGGTGCTATTATTTTCATATTCCTTACACTGGCCCTTGGAGGCACCACACTTATTTTGTTCCTGATGTATCCCAAATTCCGGGTAGGTGAGCGTAAAGGTGCCATTAACCGTGACCTTCCTGCTGCTGTCACTTTCATGTATGCGCTAAGCAGGAGCGGTATGAACATCATTGAACTGTTCAGGGCACTGAGTGCCAGCAGGTATACTTACGGTGAGGTGTCAAGAGAAGCAGAAGTGATACTCCGGGACATGGACTATTTCGGTAACGACCTCAGGACTGCTCTACATAATATCAGTGAACTCACACCATCTGATAAATTCCAGGATCTGATGTATAACCTGCTGACAGTTATAGACAGCGGCGGTGATATTCCATCATACTTCAGGGACAAATCCGAACAGTACGCCCAGTCAGCAAAATATGAACAGAAAGGTTTCCTTGAGACCCTTGCACTTATTGCAGAGTCGTATGTCACAGCTTTTGTAGCAGGACCTTTGTTCATTATCATCATGGGCGTCATGATGAGTGTCATGGGTTCGGATACTATGTTAAGCCTGTATGCTATTGTTTATATGGTGATACCTGTGGGCTCGTTCATGTTCGTTTTCATGATTGGTATCATGACTCCTGGTGCTGCCGGGGAACCACCTTTACTTCCCACACAGAAACTTCTTCCGGATGAGATTGAACTCCCACCAGAAGACGACCCTGAATTTGAAAATTTCAAATCCTTTGTAAAATCAAGAAAAAGACTTGCCTTTAGAAAAGTGCTCAAGGACCCATTGAAAAGTATTAAGGATAAACCGACAAACATTCTTATGCTTACAGGTCCAATTGCTTTAATTGTCCTGATAGCTTCCGTATTTAGTGCTTTGCAAGCACCGGATTTCATAGATTTTATTGATGACCGTATTGTATATGCCATCTATATAATTATCGTACCACTGGCGTTCTTCCATGAAATAAAGAATTTCAAGGAAAAACGTATACAGAACCAGATTCCGGATTTCCTTAAAAAACTTGCCAGCACCAACGAGACCGGAATGGCACTTCGGGATTCCATTGCCCTTATGGCACGGTCCAAGATCGGCCATTTGAGTAAGCATATCAGACTTGTCTGGAAAGATATTGACTGGGGTCTTGATATCAACAACTCACTGGCCCGTTTTTCGAACCGTATCAGGACCCATACTGTGGTAAGAGCTATTACTCTTATCACTAAGGCTAATGAATCCAGCGGTGATGTGGGTGAAGTATTATTGGTTGCTGCAAGGGATGCAGCATTTGAACAGGAAATGCAAAAAGAACGTTCCACTAATATGCTGATCTATGTCATGATCATCTATATCTCATTCATGGTTTTCGTTGGTGTCGTATATGTTATCTCTACCACATTCCTTACTGAAATGGCAAATGCGGCCGATCAAATGGCTGCATCCGGCATGCAGGGAGGGGGTTTCATGCAGGAGTTTGACCTTAATGTATTCAACAGGTTGTTCTTCCATGCAGCTGTGATACAGGGTGTATGTTCAGGGCTTATCGCAGGGGTCATGGGAGAAGGGAGTCTCTTATCTGGTTTGAAGCACTCCACAATAATGCTTACAGTAGGATTCCTGTTATTCACACTGGCCGTGCTGTAGGTGATGTTGAACTTTTTCTTTGGTAAAAATAACTGTGTGCTTTAGAAGTGAATGTATCGTAATCTATTTATAGAACTGCAAACAATGAAGATGCGTTTCGCAACATTATTCTATAACAAATTTTCGATAGAGGTAAATCTATGAATATAAAACCAATCGGTGAGCGAGTTTTAATCAAACCAGTGAAAGAAGAAGAAAAGACTACTGGTGGAATCTACATTCCAGAGACTGCAAAAGAAAAGAAAAAACAGGGAGTAGTCGTGGAAATAGGCACTAGCAGCGATGATAATGAACTGCCTGTACAGAAAGGTGACCTGATATTATATACAGGATATAATACAGAAGAGTTGGAAATGAACGGGGAAAAATTCCTCATAATCGACATAAGCGACATAATCGCAAAGCTTGAGTAGGTGAACATAAATGGCAAAACAATTAATTTTCGATGATGATGCAAGGCATGCCTTGATGAGGGGAGTGGACCAGCTTGCCAATACTGTAAAGATAACACTGGGTCCGAAGGGCAGGAACGTGGTGCTATCATCACCTTTTGGCAGTCCCACAATTACAAATGACGGTGTCACTATAGCCAAGGAAATAGACCTGGAAGACCCGTATGAGGACATGGGGGCCAAACTGGTCAAGGAAGTAGCTACCAAAACCCAGGATGTGGCCGGTGATGGTACAACCACCGCTACACTGCTGACCCAGGCCATCCTTCATAAGGGCATGAGGAATATCACTGTAGGAGCCAACCCCATTGAGATAAAACGAGGCATAGACAAGGCCACTGAAGCTGTGGTTGAAGATATTAAATCCAAAAGTGAGGAAGTAAAAGGCAAGGATAAGGTCACCCAGGTTGCTACTATCTCGGCTAACAATGATGAAGTGATCGGGAACTTGATCTCTGATGCCATGGATAAAGTGGGTGCCAATGGTGTAATTACCGTTGAAGAGTCTAAGTCCATGGATACATACCTGGAAGTGGTGGAAGGTATGCAGTTCGATAAGGGCTATATTTCCCCGTACATGTCTACAGATACGGAAAAGATGGAGGCTGTACTTGAAGATCCAAAGATTATTTTATTTGATAAAAAGGTCAGTTCAATGAAGGACTTCCTTCCCATCCTGGAGGCAGTGGTCAAGGAGAATAAACCCCTGTTGATCATTGCCGAAGACGTGGAAGGCGAAGCACTGGCTACCACTGTACTGAACATCATTCGCGGCACTCTTAAAGTATGTGCAGTAAAAGCGCCTGGTTTCGGTGATGAACGAAATGAGATGATGGAGGACATTGCAGCAGTAACAGGTGCAAAGGTTATCAGTGAAGAAAAGGGTATGAAACTTGAAAATACCACACTATCAGACCTGGGCAGTGCCCGCAAGGTCAGGGTGAACAAGGAGAAGACCATCATTATCGAAGGTCAGGGCTCAAAGGATGATATTGACAGGAGGGTATCTATCATTGAGGGCCAGATCAAGCTGGAAGATTCGGATTACAAGATCAAGAACCTCAAGAAGCGCCTTGGCAAGCTGGCAGGTGGTGTTGCCGTTATTAATGTGGGTGCAGCTACTGAGACCGAGCTTAAGGATAAGAAGATGCGTATCGATGATGCATTGAACGCTACCAAGGCTGCCATCGAGGAAGGCGTGGTTGCAGGCGGCGGAATTGCATTGATCAGGGCTGCCAGGGTACTGGATGACCTGTCCCTTGAGGGCGACCAGGAGATTGGACTGAACATTATCTTACAGGCAATCGAGGAGCCGCTGAAACAGATAGCTACCAATGCCGGTAAGGAAGGGTCAGTAGTGGTGGAACACATAAAGTCTGAGACTAATCCCAATATAGGGTATGATGCCAAGACCGATGAGTATAAGGATATGGTTGAAGCTGGCATTATCGACCCTGTGAAGGTGGTACGCAGCGCATTGCAGAATGCTGCAAGTATAGCCAGCCTGGTGCTGACCACCGAGGCCCTTGTGGCAGATATACCGGAAGAGTCATCGGCAATGCCCGCTATGCCGGGACCTGAGAGCTACATGGGAATGTAGTTCTCTTTTTTCTTTTTTTCCTTTTTTTCTTTCAACCAGTGGAGTAATCTTTTTTTTTCTGTATCTTCACGCACAGATTTTAGAATAACATTATATATTCGTAGAATCAGTGTTATTTTATAGATTATTCAGGATTGGTTTGATGATGGGATTTGATGAAACAGTAACCAGTGCCGTAGAGAAAGTTATACCCAGTGTGGTCAACATCAGCGAGGTCAAGCTGATAAAGGACGCCCACTTGCAGGTGCATCCGGTACCGGGTGTGGGCTCAGGATTTATAATCAATTCGGAAGGTTGTATCCTGACCAATGCACATGTGGTGCTGGGCTCCTCTGACATCAAGGTGACGCTGGAGGACGGGAGGACGTTCCCTGCACAAATGAGGGGCATGGACACAATGATGGACCTGGCAGTGTTAAAGATCGAGGCCGTTGACCTGCCGGTACCTGAAATGGCAAAAAATAACAACCTGAAGATAGGACAGATGGCTATTGCAATAGGCAGTCCGCTGGGGCTTGTGGGCGGGCCTACCGTTACCGCAGGAGTGGTAAGCGCTATCAACCGGTCCATCCAGACCGAGATGACATTCATGGAAGGGCTGATACAGACCGATGCGGCCATTAACCCGGGTAACAGCGGCGGTCCCCTGATTAACAGCCAGGGCGTGGTGATCGGTGTAAACAGTGCAATCATACCTTTTGCCCAGGGTATAGGGTTTGCCCTGCCCATACAGCCCTCACTGTGGATTGCTGAACAACTGCGAGAGCATGGAGAGATAGTGCGCCCGTGGATAAGCATTAATGCAGTGGACATTAACCAGAAAATCATGACCTTCTACAACCTGCCCACTGACAAGGGTGTGGTTGTTACCAACGTGGTGCCCGGCAGTGAGGCTGATAAGGCGGGTATTGAGATAGCTGACATCCTCATCAGCATGGACCACATCCAGATAAACAATGTCCAGGACATGATAAAAGTTATTAACAAGTATAATGTGGGTGATTCTATTGAGGTTGAGATGTTCAGGGGACAGGAGAAGATAACAGTCCGGCTTGTGCTTGAGAAGGCACCTGTACCCACAGCCCCGGCAGTGCG
>PYCK01000190.1 GCA_009649835.1 Candidatus Methanocomedens sp.
TATTCCTATGATGCGGCCATACCTGCCCTTGAACTTATTAAAGCGAAAAATATCCCGTTGATATTTTGTACCAGCAAGACCAGGGCTGAACTTGAGGTTTACTGCCATAAACTTGACATATACCATCCCTTTATTTCTGAGAACGGTGGGGCCATATTCATTCCAGAGGATTATTTTGACTTCCCCTATGATCACACCAAACAAATAGACGGTTACAACGTGATCGAATTAGGTGTGGGATACGAGATACTTGAACGTACTTTAAAAGAAATATGTACTAAGATCGACTGCCATGTAATTGGATTCGGGGATATGAATGTGGATGAAGTGTGCCAGGACACGGGACTTGACAGGGAATGTGCTGCACTTGCCAAGCAGCGGGACTATGATGAAGCTTTCAGGATCAAAAGTCCGGCCCCCAAGGATGAACTCCTGGAACAGGAAATCAGAAAAAGGGGTTTTAATTATACCAAAGGCGGACGGTACCATCATATAATGGGTAATAACGACAAGGGAAAGGCAGTTCATATACTTACAGACCTTTACAGGAAAAAATGGCCAGGTGTAAAAACAATAGGGCTGGGCGACAGCCTTAACGACCTGCCCATGCTGATGGCCGTGGATATTGGCATATTAGTACAAAAACCGGGCGGGGATTATGACACATCCATAACATCACCAAATATCAAGCGGGGAATGGGTATTGGACCAAAAGGGTGGAACCAGGAACTTATTAATATTTTGGAATAGAACTTAATATTGCATTACTGTAATATTACTGTAATAATAGAGGGAAGGAAAAGATATGATCAGACTCGGGAGTATGTTGCCACAGGCATTTATGGTTGGTATAACAGAACTGGTGAAAATGGTAGGTCCTGAAAAAACCTGCATATTGTTATCTCGTATGGGGAAAGAACTGGCAGAAACACAAGGGCAGGGACTTGAAGGCGTCCCGGAAAATGATTTGCACTATTTGCCTATATGCCCTTTTGCAGATGAAATAATACGTTTTGTTGATCTTTTCGGCGAGAGGCCTGAAGAATTCCAGGTAATTGTGAAATACGTTGCTGAAAAAGAGGCTGGAAATAAGGATAAAGTGGAATGTCCTGCTATGGCTTCCATCCTATGCCTTTTGCACAATGCTTACAGGAAAAAAAGAGCCGAAATGGCAGGCTTCGAAACCTTGCATCTTGCATCTAAGCTATCAATTGCCGGTGCCAAGCTGGCTTATAATGAAGAAGCCATTGAAAAAGCAGGAAAAACAAAGCAAGAGGTTGACAGGATTCTTGAAAAGGGTGCTTGCGTCTTCAAATTTATCAAAAAGGAGTGAATCACGTGGATATCATTGCTGCAGAAAAATTATTCAAAAACTGTATGAAAATATTGAAAGAAAACCAGCATCAAAATGGTGGTTTCTATGCCAGCCCGCCAGGTACGAGATACCCGTTCATCTATCCTCGTGACCATTCCATTTGTATCCTGGGAGCCATAGCAGCCGATATGTTAAATGAAGCTAAACGCGGGCTTGAATTCATGCTGGCCGCCCAGAAACCTTCGGGTGAGTTCAGCCAGCGTTATGACGTAGACGGGAACGATACCAGTTATAAGGACCTGCAGATCGACGGCAACGGCCTGGTGCTCTATGCCCTTAACCAGTACCTCAAGGCCACTGGCGGCCTGTTCTTTGATACCCTGGCAGATCGCGCCTTTTGTCTCCAGTACTGGGAAGCCATTGAAAAGGCAGTGGACTTCATACTCCAGAATAAGAACGACGAGATCAACCTCATACATACCATCAACAGCATCCACGAATATCCTGCCTATGAACATGGTTTTGAGATATATGCCAATTCCACATGCTGCGCCGGACTGTTCGGAGCTGTTGAGATAGGAGAAGCACTGAATAAAGATGTGGAAGAATGGCGGGAACAGGCAGAACTGGTCCGCCAGTCCATATTGGAACGGCTATATAGTCCAAGACGCAGGTCCTTTATCAAGTGCATCCGGGTAAAATACAAAAGTTCAGATCCAATAGGTTATGATGCCTTTGCCTCCTCGGTCATAGATGTGGATGCTGTGGAATATGCTCCTGCCCATTTTGGCCTGATAAAAGAAACTGACCTGAGGAATATAAAAACTGTACAGCGTATTAACAAAATGCTCTGGGACGAGGAACTGGGCGGCTTGAACCGGTATCCCGAACTCTGGGACCGCAACAATGGAGGATATGGACCCTGGCTCCACTTTACCTGCCAGCTATCCAACCATTATACAGCTATAGGAGATCAGGACATGGCCGAAAAATACCTTGGCTGGGTGGTGGAGATGGCACATGAGAACCTGCTGCCTGAACATATCTCAACAGTTGAACGCTTTGAAATGTGGTTAGAGGATTATACTAATGCCAAGATACTCAGGGACAGTAAACTTACAATGATCGAGAATATAAGATCCCATCCGAAGTGGAAAGAAGGGTTTGCTTATGTTACCATGCCCCTTATCTGGCCTCATGCCGAGTTTATCAGGGCGTATACAAATTATAAGCATAAATTCTATACGGATTAATCTTAATCACTATGCTCTGCAGCTCTGCTGCGGTTGGATGTACCGTCGCAACGTTTGACCCACCGGGATGCTGCCTTTTCAGCCATAGTTATTAAAATCATTCAAGGCTGCATCCTTTAACTTTTCCCTGATATCGGGCATGGCAGATATCGCTCTTTTCCAGTCAGGGAGATGGACATCCGCAGGATTCTGGATATATTCACGTCCCGCAGATAATATATATTTCGAGAAAGCTTCTATTATGCACTCTTCGGTATGCCTGCTGTAATTCAGGCCGTTAAACAGGGCATCGGCATGGTATTGGCGGATACGGTCCTGGGCCGCACGTTTGAACAGTACATTCACACTTTGCAGGAAAGCCTCGTCTATATCCAACCCGTCAACTTCAACCAGGTTCCTTAATATGGTCTTGGTGATGTCTCTGACCATCTTTTGAATACCATCTTCAGCATCGGATCTTATGGGCCTGTGCTTGTGTTCGTAAAACCCCAGATCGACCTGGCATATCCTTTTAAGGGCAGTATTCTTAAAAACTTCGGCAAGTAATCCTACTTCCAGCCCCCAGTCCCCTGGCATACGGATGTTGAGGGCAAGATCTGAGGTAATGCCAAATTCACCTGATAGTGGATACTTAAATGCACACATGTATTTCAGGAAATTAGAGCTGTAATTGGTCTTTTCCAGGAGTGAGTTCAGCAGGGGACTGAGCAGAAGCCTGTTAACACGCCCGTACATGATCAGGCGTTCCATATCGATCCTTGCATAATAGCCCTTGTTATAAAAAAAATCCAGGTCAGGTTCCACAACCGAATACAACAGTTTTGCAGGCAGGAGCCTGGAATAAGATACAATATCTGCATCATGCATGGCTATGGCATAGCTGTCGAGTGTTGCAACCCCCATAGCGATCCATGTATCCTTCCCTTTACCGGAAAACATGGTAATGTCAAGGTCTTTTTCCTTTAATTCTTCAATCACCTGTTGTACCGAGGGGCCGTCGCACCACACTATGATATAGGGTATCTCAAGTTTTGAAAAAAATTGTTTGACCTGGATATATTGCTGCTCATCATCGGCAGCAAGTGCTATTACAACTTTAGAAAGGAAGTTTGATTCATTGATGTGATTGAGAATATTTTCGATATGGTCTCCAAATATCTCCTCAAAGAGCATAGGTATCAGCAGCGTCATTGGACGCTCCTTTGCAATGTCCTCTAATGCTAAACAGAGGGATCTCTCTTCGATCCTGAAATCATGGATCGTTGTGATCCGTTCCTGCATAAAATCCATCTGGTCACTCCCTTTTATAAATTATATACAATTGTATTTATTATATACATTCATATTTATCATATACAATTGTATTTATTATATGTGTGGTATATATTATATCCCGGTTTTCTTCTTATACAATTCCAGCATTTCCCGGATGGTCTCTTCCTTTACCATTCCCAGTTGGGATATGGTTTCATAGAAACGCCTGGGAACTTTTATTTTATCCACGTCAAAACCCTGCTGCTTCTTGAACTCATATTTTGCACAGAATATCTCACGGCCCAATGTTTCAAGTTCATCCCTGGTCTTTTTAATACCCACGCTGGCCAGGGCATCGATGATAGTTTGTTCACCATATACTCCTCTTGCAAAGAGACATGCCACCAGGGAGTTGTTGATCATACGCCAGTAATCCTCATAGATAAGCTTGTCCACCATCTGTTCTTCAGTTAATTGCTTGCTTGCGGCTTTCTGGTCAATACTATATCCACCGTTATCAAGGTGGGAATGCCGCACACCCACCATCTGCCCTACTATAGAAGCAGGACCGGTATGGTAACCGGCAATCTCAAGACCGCCAAGACTCATAGCAAAATCCTCACCACCGTATTCTGCAGCCGCAGCCACAGCACCTTTGGCCAGTGTCTGGTAGAATTTGTTTGGCATCTCCACGATCTTATCGATCATCTTCAGGTAACTGTTCGTGTCTCCCCAGCGAAGTGCTATACCCAGGGTATCAGGCGGAGTAATCAGGTCCCTCTCATAGCTTTCGGTGGCCCATGCCAGTACGCCTCCCGTACTCATAATATCAAGGCCGTAGCGCTCGCACCTTTCAATGAGGCGCAGCACGTCCTCGGCAAGGTTGATCCCAAGGTTAGTACCAAGGGAATAGATTAGCTCATAATCATAACTTATGTGGTTCACTTCGAACTCATGCCCCTTCTGGAAGGTTGTCTTGAGCATAGCGATATGTATGCAGCCGATGGGGCAGTTGCTGCATGCGATCTTGCGAAGCAGCAGGTTGTCTGCAAAGTACTCGCCGGATATGTTCTCGGCATTCTCGAAACCTGACTGCTTGAGGTTGCGTGTAGGCAGCCCTTTTAACTGGTTCAGGACATTGATGTTGGCGGCGGTCCCAAGGTCGTGGTACTTATCCATGACCTCGGTGTCCACAACGGCATCATATAGTTTATTGTACATTTTACTATACGGGGCAATATCTGGTATCTCTACATCTTCGGTGCCCGAGATCACTATCGCTTTCAGGTTCTTGCTGCCGAACACCGCACCCAGGCCCAGCCTGCCGAAATGGCGGTATGTGTCCACGTTCACGTTGGCATACCGCACCATGTTCACACCAGCCTCACCGATGCGCATAATGCTGCGCCTGCCCTTGCCCGGCTCCACTTGCCTTAGTATCTTGCCTATGACCTCGACCGAGGATACGTTCCAGATGCTGGTTGCATCCTTGAGCTTTACTTCATCGTCGTGGATGGACAGGTAACACGGTTTTTCTGCCCTGCCTTTTATTACAATACTGTCATACCCGGCAAAGCGCATGGCCATTGACAGCCGCCCGCCTGCATGGGATTCGCCCAGTTCCCCTGTCATGGGTGATTTGAACATCGATACAGTTTTGGAGACGCACGGGAAGATCGTGTTAAGGGGCCCTATGCTGAATATTATCGGTGCTTCAGGTGAGAACGGGTCTGTTCCGGGCGGGCATTCTTCCAGTAACAGTTGGGTGGCCACGCCCGTACCGCCCAGGTATTTATCGAACAGGTCGGCACGGTCCTTTACCTGATGCTCGCCTGTATCCAGATCAATGTAGAGTACGTTGGACCACATATTATAACACCTCGGTCTTTCTCAGTTCAAGTACGTCATGACTGCAAAACCTGGCACATACACCGCAATGGATACAGATAACGGGCATGTCGGCCTTGTCAAAATGGATAGCACGGGGCAGGCAGGCACTGGCACATGTCATGCACGAATCACATAGGTCTTTATCCAGTATTACGCCGCCACCTTTTCGTGGTGTGAGGGCACCTGTGGGGCATGCCCGTGCGCACGGCGGGTCGATACATGAGCGACAAACGATTATTTCAAGACCGCTCTCGATACCGCCTGATGTCTTGATATCAATAGCACTGTCTATTAGCGATGCCGTTTTTGCATTTACCCGGCTGCAAGCCAGCATACAGCTATAACAACCTATACACCTGTTTGGATTAGCGACTTTTATTCTTGCAGACAACTCTTACCACCCTTTACTACTGTTTTGTAAAAAGAGTACTATAAGGCTTTGGGTGAAAAGAATAATGTGTGTAGTCCCGAATGTTTTTACTTCATATACTTTTTTCCACTTTCCATATTTTCCTACAATCCAGCCTTCATGCGTTTTGGGAATATGTTCGGGTTAATTCACCAGATTATTGTATCCACTTCAAAAAGCATGGTATTTTGACCGGATTTACAGGATTTACAGGATGTTAATGTTGCGGTATATCCTGTCGATCCTGTCTAATAATTTTTAAATTACCCTTGGATTTGAAGTGGATACAGATTATTTGTATATTCGAGTAGCAGTGTTGCTTTTGC
>PYCK01000191.1 GCA_009649835.1 Candidatus Methanocomedens sp.
AATTATAAACGCATTTCGATATCGATATAGGTAATTTTCTTAGTTTCAATCAAATCTTTTGACAGGATTTACAGGATTTACAGGATTGGATCGTATCCTGTCAATCCAGTTTATCCTGTCCGAAATTTCCATTTTCTTGAATGGATACTATCAGCCCCATTTCTTAATCGCCTTTTCAAGTTCAGGGTGGTTTTTGGCATATTCGTTCACAGGCGTTCCTTTAACCCAGGCATCCACTGCCTGGCGCATAGCCCTGGCACCGGAGGTAGTACCTTCCGGGTGTCCGTGTACGCCGCCGCCGGCCTGTACAATGCAGTCCATACCGTAGCCGTCCAGGTTGGGTGCCACGTTCAACGGGCTTAAGCCGCCTGAGGCAACCGGAAATACACCTTTAAGACCTGACCACTCACCCCTGAGGGCATCCCGGCAGCGGTCGTTCTCTGTAGTATCAATATCCATCTTACCATGGTAGCTTCCGGTATGAAGATTGGTACCGCCCGCCATCCTGACCAGCTTTGATATTACCAGCATGGAAATACCGTGCTTCTTGTTACGGGTAATGGCACCGTGCATGGTCCTGTGCACATGGATCGGTACATCGATGTTGGCAGACAGTTCCTGCAGTGCATCAAATCCTGATGTCAGCACGTCCACCATGACCATATTGGCACCCAGTTCCACTGCCTTTTGTGCCCTGTCCACTATCTGTGCAGCACCTGTGGTCACGTTGACTGCATAGAACACTTTCTGCCCGGTCTGGTTTTCGGCCTTGTCGAGCATATCCATGACCCTTGCCAGCCGTTCTTCCAGGGGACAGAACTGCTGGTTTGTCAGGGTCTCATCATCCTTTATCAGGTCAAGACCGCCCATTGCAGCGTTATATGCCACCTGTGCCGTCTGCTTTGGGTCCAGGCCAACCTTTGGTTTTATGATCGTACCCACCAGGGGACGGTCATGCACGCCCAGGATGTTGCGGGCTTGCTTGATACCATAACGCGGCCCTGAATGTGCCTTTACCAGTTCGTCTGGAAATTCCACATCAACAAGCCTGATATTCTTTAATGCGCCCAGGCCGAACAGGTTACCGGCGATAACAGAGAGGTACTGTGGTATATTGCCGGGTTCGAACAGTTCCACAGGGAATCCGATCTCCACAGTTGTACCTTCAGCTTTCAGTACCTTTCCATCCAGCCGGTGTGCAGGGTCACCTTCCTTTAAGGTGCTGACCTCTGTCCACGTGCCAGTTGACTGCTCGGCTGCAATGGCACCTGCTGCTTCTTTAATGGGCAGGTCTGTTTCAACGTAATATTTTGTTACTACATCCATATTGTTACTCCTCCTCTTGCCGTACTTTCCGGGCGGCCTCTTCCACAAGGTCGGTACCATATCCTGCCAGTTCGGCTGTGCGTCCGGCTGTACTGGATTCTGCATATACCCTGACCAGCGGTTCAGTTCCGCTGGGCCTGATCAGTATCCAGCCGTCCGGATACCATAACTTGAGCCCGTCCGTGCGGTCCACTTTGACATCACCGACATCGCCTACACTCCCGACATCTCCGGCACTTCCGATACCCTCGTGCAGGTCCAGGGTCAATAGCATTTCAACTACCTGTTTCGGGTCCTTTACATGTATCTTTTTCTTTGTATTGTAGTATTCAGGGATTCCCTGTTTCAGCTCTGAAAGCTTCCTGCCTGATGCAAGTATCTCAAGCATCCTGGCTGCGGTCATTGCACCGTCCCGGCAGTACTGGAATTCGGGGAAGATAAGGCCGCCGTTGCCCTCACCACCAAATACCGCACCCGTCTCTATCATCTTCCGGGCCACGTCTATGCTTCCGATGGCTGTCCACAGGAGTTCACAACCCATTGACTCAGTCACATCCCGCACCTTCAGTGACGAACTAACAGGGGTGACCACGCTGCCTTTTTTCCCTTCGAGCACATGCCCTGCCATTATTGCCAGCAGGTCTTCCTCGTCAAGGAACTCGCCCTTTTCATCCACGAATGCCACCCTGTCCGCATCACCGTCATGGGCGACGCCAAGGTCGGCCCCGGCGGCTTTCACAGTGTTCATCAAATCACCCAGTTCCTCTCTCGTGGGTTCGGGTGCCCTGCCTGGAAATGTGCCGTCGGGCTGGGCATTCAGGGTTATGACCCTGCAGCCCAGTTCCCTTAATAGAATGGGCGTCACCCCGCATCCTGCCCCGCAGCCCGGGTCCACTACCACTGTCAAACCTGCTGTGCTAATGGTACCGGCATCCACCTTTGAGATGATCCCGTCCATGTATGTCCTGAGGATTGTCTGGTCACTGGAAAAACTGCCAGTCTCATTCCACTGTGCAGCATGGAACTCACCTGCATAGTATATCTGTTCCACTTCTGCTTCGCCTTGTCTTGAAAACTCGGTACCGTCGCCTGCCACTATCTTCAGGCCGTTGTATTCCCTGGGATTGTGGGATGCGGTTATCATCACACCCGCATCTGTCTTATCACGTACATAGTACTGCAGCGCAGGTGTGGGCAAAATATCCACATCCACCACTTCCAGGCCCGTGGACAGCAGTCCAGCTATGGCGGCTGACTTTAGCATATCCCCTGAGATGCGGGTATCCCTGCCCACTGCCACCCTGCTGCCAAGGCCGTGCCTGTGCATATATGTGCCAAGGCTCTTTCCCAGGTTCAGGGCCATGTCTGCTGTCATTTCAGAATTTACTATCCCTCTTACTCCATTGGTACCAAATAATGTCATATTTTTTTCACGTTTCCATAAAGGTGTTTAAGATTGAATAAATCGTATCCCTTTCAAATTAAATGGTAATTGATCATATTGCTCGGAATTTTGAGACACAGATTACACTGATTACACAGAT
>PYCK01000192.1 GCA_009649835.1 Candidatus Methanocomedens sp.
CATTCCTGAACAAGGAATTTCTTGAAAGGAACTGGTTCTTAGTCGTAGTTGCCGGTGGCTTGATTGCACTTAGAAGAGTATATAGATTCATTGAACTTTCACGTGATCCAACAATAAATGACCCAATGGAAGTATTATTCGACATAGTAGGGTTTGTTGTAATACTCCTGCTAGTCCTTATGGCATACCACTGGTATAAAATCATTCAATATCATAAACTAAAATGATGGTCTTGTCTACTGTAATATTTTTACTGAAGTTTATTTTTTATCAAAAACTATATGAACACAAATAACTACAATAATTAATGGTGAATATTATGGTTAAATTAAATCCCGAGGTTAAAGAAATCATCCAGAATCAAAAGCCGCTTCCCATTGCAACGGCTGATAAAAACGGCAAGCCAAATGTAATTTTTGTAGGGATGTGGAAATTCATTGACGATGAGACAATTATGATCGTGGATAATTTCCTTAAAAAAACTGCCAATAATCTCAAAGAGAATCCTAAATTATCAATTGTCGGATATGACGGTGAATCAAAGAAATCATATCAGGTCAAGGGTTCTGTGGATTACCTAGATAAAGGAGATCGATTTGAAGAAGCAAAAAGTCTGGCAGAATCCAAGAAACTACCTGGTAAAGCTGTTGTGATCTTCCATATTGAAGAGGTATATGATTCCATATACGGACAGCATGCAGGCGAGCAGATCGCATAGTACCCATTAGATTTTGAATTTTTTTATCGGTGATTGAAGTTGGCTAAAAAAAGATCAGATAAAACGGATGAGGAAAACCTGTTTATTGGTGATGAATACGCTGAAGAGGACGATTCTGAAAAACAGGAAACTACAGAAAATGAAATGGAAGGTCTATACGACCTGATGATACCTCCCGGTATACCAGAATCGGTAATAGTTGAACTGGTAGAGGAGTTCGACCTTGAACCAGTTTCAAGGACAGCAAATGTTGACATTGTAGAAGTGGACGCGCGTGAGATACTGATGCTTAGGGGTGACCTGGAAACGGTCAATGAAGCCCATGATTACATGATCCAGCGAACGCACGAAGTTCTCGATGAAGCATTCAAAAGTCCCTGGGTCAAGGATTAAGAGTAAAATTATTGTTCAGGCCTCAATTTTTTACCATACAATGCCGCACCAAGGGCATTTACTGTCTGCGGTGACGGCGGTACTACAACCGTTGAGCCGTGGATAGATTCAAATGATTCGACTAAGCCTTGGTTCAATACAGTTCCACCGATAAGTACTACTGTTTCTACGGGTGGTATCATCTGGGCGATACGCCTGGCAAAGGCCTGGTGTATGCCGCAGATCACTTCTTCCATGGTATAGCCGCCCACAAGCTGGGATATCATCTCGGATATGGCGAACACACCACAGGTATTATTTATCCGGGCGCATCGACTGGCCCGGGTATGCAGCTTCCCAAGTGATTCTACGGGAATATCAAAATAATGGGCAGCAAGTTCCAGGAATGCGCCCGTGCCTGCACTGCATTTGTCATTGATCAGGAATGTATTGTTGCGCAGGTCTATTACTTTTGTATCCTGCCCGCCCACATCCACTATGACCTGTGCGTCAGGTATGTAATACCTGACCCCCAGCGATGCGGCTGTTATCTCTGTTATTGCGGCGGTGTGGGGCACTGTCTTCCTGAAATAGCCTGTGGACACTATGGTCTCTGCGGTCCCCGTGGTCTCTGTGGTCTCTGTGGCCTGTATGATCTCTGTAGCCTCTGGGGTCTGTATGGCCTCTGTAGTCTCTACGGTCGCAATGGTCTCTACAGTATCCCACTTATTTCCATATTCCAGCAATTCCTTCCATCTGTGACTGGGCACCACTTTAGATGCGGTAATTATTCCTGACTCCAACCTTACGATCTTGGCAGTGGTGCTGCCCACATCAAGCCCGGTATTCATGGCATCACCTCCAGCATCTCTGAAAAGGCTTCAAGCCTCAACTTTAACTGCTCAGAAGACGGCCGGGGCAGGTCACCCTGGACCGTAAGGACCGGATAATCCAGGTGTGCCCTGAATATCTCATCCTCCAGGGTGTGGTGGCATGCAAACTGGGTATAATGGATCACCCCATCAACCCGCCGCCGGTCCAGTTCCTGCCTGATCATCTCTATCCTTCCCGTGATAGGACCTGAAAAGCTGTAATTCCTGTAACTTCCGGCAAGGGCCTGCATATCATTTCCCCCCAATCTCACGAATTCATAGGGCAGTTCGTCATATACCACATGCAACCCGAAACTCTCTGCCACTTCATGGAAATCCGGATATATCGGCGGTACACCGATAAGGGCAACCCTGCTTGAATATTCCACATCAGTATGTGGAATCGTATCCAGCACCTCCTCAAAGGCAGCAGGATCACCCTGCAGGTCGCCAAAAGATATCAGTGCGGAAAATACATCACTTGCCCTGGCACGGTCGTCAACCCTTAATTGGTCCAGTGCCAATCCTTTTTCCTTTAATCCTGATATGGTGCGAAACATCTCCTTATCTTTTATACCACCCAGGAACCGGGCCAATCCTTTTAGTTGTGATGCCATGTAATCAGGATCCCTGTCAAACGGATAAAAGAAATAATGGGTTGGTACGCCGCTTAAGGCTACTTTCTGGCCGTCGACCAGTGCATTGTGGCAGTCGCCCCCGGCTACCACTACCAATGAATCAATATCCATTCGTCCTTCCATTATCTCATCCCTCCATACCGCAGTCCATGCGCACAGCTTGCTGCGGGGATTTATTGAGGATGTGGGTACCACATTGTTCACATCCAGGGGACGGTGCCGGCATGCATAGACCAGCTCAGGAGGTATCAGGGCGGTTATGCCCACAGTATCTGTCATTGGCTGACCAATTGGTGTGCAATATAATATTACTTGCCCAGACGCAGGACTTGGGACTGAATGTGAGATAACTATTTATATTTATAAAATCAATGAATTGACTGACAGTCAGTCAGTCTATCAATTATTTAGTCAGGCAGTTAAGGTTAGAACATGGCCCGCATAGTAAAAGACCCGGAAACAAGACGCACCGAGATAATTGATATCGCCGAAGAACTATTCCTCAAGAGCGGATACAACGAGACTGCAGTATCTGATATCGTTAAAAGGGTCGGCGTCTCACAGGGCACGTTCTATTACTATTTTAAATCCAAGGAAGACATATTAAATGCTATAATCGAGCGGTATATCGATGACATAAAAGTGGGGGTAAAAGCCATAGCAGCGAAGGATGATATCAACGCCATAGAGAAGATAATGGCATTTTTTGGTTTCCTCAATAATATGGATATAGGAAAGGAGAAACTTATTGATTATTTCCATGAGGACCAGAACGTACATCTGCATGCCAAGTTTGAAAAGAATGTACCTTCGAATATCATCCCCCCATTTTGCCAGATGATAGAAGAAGGAGTGCAGGAAGATCTCTTTGATACAAAATATCCTGAGATGGCAGCATTGTCCATCATAGGCACAACTTTTGCAATCTCCCACTGGATGTATGATAAAGAGGATCGTGCTGGTAGTACAAAAAAGATCATGGGCGCCATATTCGATCTTATCGAAAGGATACTGGGGGCGAAACCTGGGATATTCATGGAATATGCTATTAAAATGGAGGGAGCAAAATGAGCAAAAGCGAAAGCGAATGTGCCATGCAATGTAAAAGCATTGCATTTAAACTAATAAAAGACTTAAACGATTTAGTTGTATATAATAAAGAACTGAAACTGAGGTGATTACTTGTCCAGACGAAAGATTGTTTTTTTTATGGCTGTATTGATACTAATGTCAGTCCATTCAGCCAATGCCGAAGACATCAATATCATTGATGTTTACTCAGATATTGATTCGACTGATATCACAATCCACTCGGGTGAACATTATACGGACATAACCCTGAAGGCTGAACTGACATTTAAAGGAAATGTACTGGAATCAAAACAGTTCCACATCGATGAAGTATCCTCTGATACTGATATAACCAAGATAGCATTCTGGGACCTCACAAACCCGAAAGAAGGCTTCTACCGCACCATAATGACCATGTCTATGGACGGTTCGGTACTGGAAACAAAATATTCTAATTTCTCATACGGCTGGCAGGCCATGCCAGGGATATCAATCAAGGATATCGTGCCTGACTCAAGTGGTATCAGTATCATACTGGCACCATTTTATACTACAAAGACCGGTACTTCAAAACCTGTGCTGACTGACATAGAATACATGCTCGTGGATGGCGATACTGTCATCTACCGCACCACAGACAACCGGGTAACGGTAGTGCAGGCCACACCCCTGTCAAAGGACTGGAACGTGCTGCTTGAGAACAACCATGATTATTCTACCAGGGTCAAGGCCAGGATATCATCGCCAAGGGATGCAGTGATAGCCCAGTCAGAAGACTTCACTTCCAAAGATGACGTTCGCATCACCGAACTGTACAGGGATGAGACCGGGGCCAGCGCAACTGTGGAGGGCTATTCCCAAGTGCCATTCGACGGATACGTTGTGTTTACAGTGACAAAGGACGATACTATCATTGAAGAAGTACGGGAAAAGTCCCCTATCCTGACCACTGCTGATGATGAGACCATCGAGATCATCTGGACCCGCAAGCTTGCCGCAGGCATATACGGTCTGTCCGTAGAAGTGATAGGCAACGACGGCGATATACTGGACAGGTGGGATACGGTCATTGAGTCCGATTATGACAGTTCTGCTGATGCAACACCAGAACACACACCTACAGACACACCAGGGTTTGATATAATTCCGGCAGCCTTCGTACTGGTATTACTATATCTATTATCAGGGCGGATGGACCGCCGCAACGGGTGATACCCGTGTATGAACTGTTCATAGCCATCAGGCATCTGACCTCGCGCCGCAGACAGACCATCTTTTCTGTACTGGCAGTGGGTCTGGCAGTTTTGCTGCTCATGTGGTCACAGGCGGTGATGGTGGGTTTTACCGAAGAGATGTATTCAAAGACCGTTGACAGGATGATGCCACATGTAACAGTTGAACCACAGGAAGGTGATGATTACATCCATCTGTACCGTAAACTCATAGAGGATATCAATGAGATCGATGGCGTGATAGGCATATCACCGGTACTTACCGGGCCGGCTACGTTTGAATACAAAGGCAAGAACAAGAATGTGGTCATGCAGGGCATCCGGGTTGAGGGCCACGATTCCGTGATGTATATCAATGACGACATTATAGAGGGTAGTTTCAGAGATCTGGAGGTTTCGCCCAACACTGTTGTGGTAGGCGACGCCCTGGCAGAAAAACTGGATGTTGAAATTGGCGATACCATTGATGCATCCTTTCCTGAAGCGAATCCTGCAAACCTGAAAGTGGTAGGCATCTATGACAGCGGTACGCCCATGGACGAAACTCTGGCAATTACTTCTTTGTCCACTGCACAGGATTTTCTTGACGTGTCCAACGTTGTGACCACTATTTTAGTCCGCGTGGATGACCGGGAGCGTGCACAGGCCATATCAGACAGGATAGATACTATTGGGTATCCTGCTTCAGGCTGGAAAGAGACAAATCCCGAGATAATACAGACACTGAAAATGGAAGGGATAAGCAATGCCATCACACTGAGTCTTATCGTCATTATCGCATCTTTCGGAATCGTCAGTACCCTTTTCATGGTGGTCATGGAGAAGACCAAAGAGATAGGCATGCTAATGGCAATGGGAGTGTCAAGAAGAAGTATTTTGATAATATTCGTAATGGAAAGCGGCATCCTGGGATTGCTGGGTGCTTTAATGGGTGTGATACTGGGTGCGACGTTAGCCATATATATGGGGTCATATGACTATGGGTTTGAAGTCATGCCTGGCATCAGCTCGATTCCGTTTGTTGTCAGGATACAGGATGCGGCCATTATCGTGTTGTTCACATTCCTGTTAAATCTCATCGCCGGGATATACCCTGCCAGTCGTGCTTCAAAGCTTAAGCCAGTGGAGGCGATAGGCCGTGAGTGAGGGAGTTTGCCATGTTTGAGTTAGATGTTGCCACAAGACATATCAAGTCACGCCGGCGGCAGACCTTATTTTCCATAATTGCAGTATCACTGGCTGTGGGGATAATAATAATCTTCATGTCAATGATGAGCGGTTACACGAGTATATTGATTGATTCAACAACTGAGAATCAGGCTCATATCACGGTCATGCCAAAGGAGGACGAGGATTACATACACCTCTACCACGGGCTTGAGAACCATATCTATACTCTGGAAGGTGTAGAAGGAGTTTCGTCATATTTCCAGAGTGAAGCTGCTTTGCAGTACCAGCACAACGCTGAAGGGGTGCTATTGTACGGTATCAATCCTGAAGATGAGAACCGGGTTGTCAACAGGGAAAAATATATGCTGGCAGGGGAGTTTGCATCAATTGAAAATCCCGGCAGCCGCATAATCCTGGGTTTTAAACTGGCCAAAAACCTTGATGTGGAGATGGGCGATACTGTCACAGCCCAGATCCCGGGAGCAGAATCTACTGATTTTACCATTACAGGCATATTCCAGACCGGAACGCCGGTTGATGAAACAATGGCATTTGTAAATCTTGAACGGTTGCAGGACCTCTATGGATCCGGAGATGTGATAACAGGAATGGGGATAAAGTTGTCTGATGCTTATGCTGCCGAAGACCTGGCTAACGGGATTGACCGGGAGACTGGCTATGATGCTATAAGCTGGATGGAGCAAAATGCAGAAATACTGACCCTTCTTGAAACCTCGGAGGGTATGGTTTATTTCTTTTATATTATCATCTTCGGCATATCGGGTTTTGGTGTCGCCAATGTCCTGATAATGATAGTCATGGAAAAGGTGGGTGAGATAGGCATGTTAATGGCAATGGGCACATCCCGGCGAAGTATAATGCTGATATTTCTGCTGGAGGCAGCGATACTGGGAATGTCCGGGGTTATAATCGGTTGTATACTGGGATATGCCGCATCGGCGGCAATTGCATCTATCACCATACCCGTACCACCAGAGATGTATTTCGGAATGGACCACCTGCCCATAGAAATAGAGCTCAAGAACTTCATCTCAGCCGGTATCTTTGCTATGGTCATCAATATCATAGCAGGTGTATTCCCGGCCCGGCGTGCTTCAAAAATGGATCCAGTGGAGGCGATCTACAGTGTCTGATAAATATATAATCCAGATAAAGAACCTGACCAAGATATTCGGTGACGGAGTGGAGATAAAGGCCCTGGACGGCATAAACCTGGATATTGAACGGGGTGAGTTTTTGGCTATTATCGGCCCTTCCGGTTCCGGCAAGAGTACACTGCTAAACCAGATAGGTATTCTTGACACGCCTACCAGCGGCACTATCCTGCTTGACGGGGTAGATGTCACGGAAATGTCTGATAAACAGCGCTCAAAAACAAGGAACAAGCAACTGGGATTTATTTTCCAGTACCATCACCTGCTTCCCGATTTCAATGCTCTTGAGAATGTGATGATGCCTCTTTTGATAAGCGGCATTAAATCGTCAAAGGCACGTGAGATCGCCCGCAGGGTGCTTGATGAAGTCGGGTTGGGCGACAGGATGGACCACAGGCCCAACCAGTTGTCAGGGGGCCAGAACCAGCGAGTCGCCATTGCACGGGCGCTGGTAAATAAACCCAGTATCGTTATCGGGGACGAGCCCACAGGCAACCTTGACTCAAAGGCCAGCGAGAATATCTATGAACTGCTGCGCAAATTAAACCGTGAGCACAACCAGACCTTTATACTGGTGACCCATGACGAGCGCATGGCTGCCAAGACCGACCGGATCATCAGGCTGGTGGACGGCCGGGTTGCTGAGAATTCTATCAATTCCNGTTANGNAGGCATATNACCCAAGTTTTTATCTGGTTTGTGCATAATTGAGTGTCAGATGCGACGTAAGGACAGGAAGTTATGGATACGGGATATGGCAGNACAGCGAATGGTAAGGCTGTTCGACCTGGCAGAGGAATCCTTTGATATTGACCCTGGTTTAAGTAAACGGTATGTTTTTTTAGCTCGCAGGATAGGTATGCGCCACAGGGTCAGGCTGCCACCCCATCTTAAGCGCAAGGTGTGCAAAGGATGCGGCACCTATCTTGTCCCGGGCGCAAGTTGCAGGGTAAGAATAAGAGGCAGTCGAGTGATTACCACCTGTTTGGAATGTGGTAAAAGTTCACGAAGGCCGTTCTAACCTGCAAAAAGAATATTCTTATTTTCTAATTTGTTTTGCATTGCCAACACAATAACCTATTTATACCATTATAACCTATCATTATTATGATAATACTCATAATGATGAGGTCTTGAGTTTTATCAGTTGACAATCAGAAAATAAAGGAAAGGTGTTCGAAATGAAAATTATGCATGTACAATCGGTCTTACCCGAAGAGGATATTATTACATTGAAAATAAAAACTGGCGAATCATCCACAAAGGATGCCATTTCAAAAGCAGTATATCATTACCTCGATTGTCAGGCAGAAGAATAAATTTCAACATACAAGGCTGGTGAACAAAATGAAATCCACACTTAGGTACATGGCAGCGGCTCCAATGGAGATTGGAGGAAATAATGAAATTGAGAACATAGTGAAGGTCAGCCTGAATGTAGGGAAAGACGGTGATGTAAATCTCTGCTTTGTTGACTCCATCAAATCGGATGAGGATATCTATTCCCAGCAAATGACCGAATCAGCATATCCAAATGAGGGTGAATTACTATATAGCAAACAGGGTCTCTGGCTATCAATGTTCAC
>PYCK01000193.1 GCA_009649835.1 Candidatus Methanocomedens sp.
CTATAATGATTATACATTATAATTCAAACTCGGCAATAATCCTTCTTATAAATAATTAGATATGTAATATATCCAGAAGTAAGATGAAAAAGGAAGGCAGTAAACGATGAAGCTTCACGAATACCAGTCAAAGGAGATATTCAGAAAGTACGGTATCCCCACACCTGAAGGGATCATGTGCAACACGCCTGAAGAGGCATCAAAGGCAGTCCGGCAGTTCCAGACAGCAGCTATTAAGGCCCAGGTGCTGGTGGGAGGCAGGGGGAAAGCAGGCGGTATCGCAATTGCCACACCTGAAAATGCCACAGAGACTGCCTTGCGTATCATGGGTCTTACCATCAAGGGCCTGCCAGTGGGAAAGGTACTGGTAGAGCAAAGTGTGGATATCAAGCAGGAATTTTATCTGTCGATTGCACTTGATCGCACTTCCAGGCGTCCCCTGTTGATAGCCAGTGCCAGTGGTGGTGTGGATATTGAAGAGGTGGCAAGAACATCGCCTGATCTCATACATAAGGAATTGATCGACCCGAAAACAGGTCCACAGCCCGGGCAATTAGAACATACGGCAACAGGGCTGGGTATTTCAGATGTAACTTCTTTATCAGGGATGGTCGACAGCCTATATACAATCTACGACGAACTTGACTGTACACTGGCAGAGATAAATCCCCTTGTCTTAACCGGGGACGGGGGATTGTTGGCCCTGGATGCAAAGATAAATATCGATGACAACGCCCTGTTCCGCCAGAGCGCTATGCAGCAGTTGTATGAGAAAAATCTGGAAGACCTGGACCCCCTGGAAGTACAGGTCAAGAAGCTGGGGATGAGCTATGTGGCAATGGATGGTGATATCGGATGTATAGTGAACGGGGCTGGCCTGGCACTGGCCACGCTTGACATGATCAGCAGGGAAGGCGGCACTCCTGCCAATTTTATGGATGTGCGGGGTGGTGCGGATGCTTTCCATGTGGGACGGGCCGTGGAGATCACTGCTTCTAACCCACGTACTAAAGTGATGCTCATTAACATGTTCGGCGGCCTGACACTGTGCGACGAGATCGCTGAGGGCATCCATGATACCTTGCAGGGACTGGATATTCCGGTAGTCGTCAGGTTGACAGGGACGAACCAGGAAAAGGGATGGGAGATATTAAAAGGTGCCAATGTGTCTGTTGCCCAAAGTACGGCAGAAGCAGCTGGTATTGCAGTGGGGTTGGTTTCATGAGCATACTTGTGGACCGGGACACCCGGCTTGTTGTGCAGGGTATTACAGGTAATGTAGGTACTCTTGAGACCAGGTTTATGCTGCAATATGGCACAAAGGTTGTAGCAGGTGTTACACCGGGCAAGGGCGGCCAGGTGGTGGAAGGGGTGAGCGTATTTGATTCCATGCCAGAAGCAGTGGACACCACAGGTGCAAATGCATCTATTATTTTCGTACCTCCGCCCCATGCAGCAGGTGCCATCCTGGAGGCTGTGGATTCCGGTGTCTCGCTGGTCGTGTGCATTACTGAAGGGATACCTGTTAAGGACATGGTACGGGTGTTCAGGAGCATTGAAGACTCGGATGTTAGGCTGGTAGGCCCCAACTGTCCCGGTATCACCACACCGGGCGAGGCAAGGGTGGGTATCATGCCGGACTCTATCTTTTTAAAAGGTAGTGTGGGTGTGGTATCCCGCAGCGGCACCCTGACATACGAGGTGGTGGATGCGTTAAGCAGACAGGGTATCGGCCAGTCCACTTGCGTGGGTATCGGCGGCGACCCGCTTATCGGCACCTCGTTCATTGATGCTCTTGAGATGTTCGAGAATGACCCTGGAACTTCGGAAATTGTGATGATCGGTGAGATAGGGGGTACGGCCGAGCAGGAGGCTGCTGAATACATCAGGGAACATGTGGACAAGC
>PYCK01000020.1 GCA_009649835.1 Candidatus Methanocomedens sp.
GATACTGGTTATATTCGCTCTGTATATATTCTTCATGGCTATCTCTCTCTTTGACCATCTGAACAGAACATTTGTGACCTATCTGGCAGTAGTGCTCACGACTGTTGCGTTAATCACAATACTATTCCTGCTCGACCACAAAAAAATAACGTTTGATTCGGAAATGATCAGGATACAGACACCCTTCCTTAAATCAAATAATTTCCAGATGAAAGATGTGACAAGCGTAAAAACTGTTGATAATATCGTGTACAAACATATGAGATGGGCTTATATTGCATACATAGCAGCTATTGTGTTCTTTGGTGTCAAGGCTACGTGGGATTTGTACAGCCTGATGGCACATCCTATGGTATGGAAAGAATCAACAAACATCGGAATGAGCATGTTGATACCTTTTATTATTATATTCATGTTTTACAGGAGTTACCGCAGGTCCCGATACCCAAAAGTGATCAAGATAGATGTTGGAGATAAGAATATCACACTGTCTCCAAGAAACGAATTTGAGTATGATATGCTAAAGGAGAAACTGGGACAATGACTGGTATTTTTGCAGAACGGGTAAGGAAGATCATGGGCTGGTGCCCGCAAAAGGATTTCGGGTTTATGCAAGCTGGGGATACAAAGCACAGAACAGGCATGTATGATTTTTGTGCCGGATATGGAGACACGCAAAAAAAGCGGTGGGAAAAGGTACTTGTGGACGTCCCTGTTCTGGATTCAGGCATGATACGAATTTTTCTCCCGGTCATGATTGCAGGATTCACGTTAATGATCATTGTCAATCATTATTCTATCCTTGATATTTTTATAGTCCTCGCATACTACCTGGCCCTCTTACTAGTGGTTCTTCAAAACCGCACAACGGTAGAACTTTTACATGGTACAATAATCATCCACAGGCCATTTCTTCGGTCTATTGTGATACAAAAAAATGAGATTACAAATACTCAGGTCATAAAGAATTTATCCCATATAAAGCGCTGGATTATTCGCCTTGTTGCATTAATTGTTCTGGTCTTTCTGGCCACCCTTAATATCAATGCCATACACATAAATATAGAACAATCTCTTCCGATGCTGGTCACAATTGTTAATATATTCTCAATGCCCCTAATGACTGTGTGGTTCGCTGTTCATATCTACAATTTTGAGATCCGAACACATTACAAGGCTGCACTGCATGTGGCAATAAATAAGCGTCAATTTATGTTTTATGTTGATAATCCGGATGAATTTTCCGTGATGTTGCAGCACACAGGGGAGGATACACTCGATGGCTGAATTAATTGATTGTGTCAAAAAAATGATGGGGTGGTGCCCGTATGCAGGCACGGCCATGACTGAAAATGCTATGCATTTTGATCACCCGGTGATGAATGAAGCTGACGGTGGTAGCTCAACTCATGCAACTATACGATGGAAGAACAAATACCGGAACCTGATTTTGATATTGGCAGTTCTTATCTCCATCACTGTCATCAACATGTTCATTTCATTCGGTGCAAGTATCATTGATGTTTTTCTGGCAGGGCTGCTTTTGGGGATATTGCTAGATGTGCTCATAGGCCAGGTCGTCTGGAATTCACTGGACAGGATACCAACTCGCGCCCCTCATAAAGCTGCCAGAAAACTCTCCATAAAACGGATAGTTGTGTTTGGTATCATTATTTTCCTATATGTGGCTGCATTCTCCCATTTTACGTCAATTTACGGATTGAGAAGTGTCATTGCATTTAATGGTGGCTTCAGCCTCCTGATGTTGTGGTTGGATTACATGCACATTGTACAATGGGAGAGGAAAAACCAGAAGACACTGGTTAAGAAGTCGCCATATGCACCACTTATTGCAGTATCGGATGGGAGGCACTCGCAATGATAGCAGTTGCCGAACATATTAAAAGAATGATGGGCTGGTGTCCACAGGAAATAGTCGTTTGCAACCATAATGATGAGTTCTTTTCGGAAAATGCCTTTAGCACAGGCACTGCTACCTACGATGAGAATAATCAGTATATGGACATACCAGTCCAGATGTTTGACTGGCGCATATTTGCTGTCATGTTCAGCTCAATAGCCCTACTTTTAATCGGCATCCAGACGTCGAATATATATGTGATATTCGTATCGCTTTTACTTTATGCATCACTTTTCATATTCGACCGCACCAAAATATCCGTGGATAAAGATATGTTGCGGATAAGGTTCCCGTTATTGGGTGAGAAGAGATATCATAAAAGTGATATTGATAAGGTAAAATCAGGTGAAAACTATGCACACAAACATAGGGTGCGAAGTTTAATCGCATTGATATTTGTTATTTTAATTTCGCTATCAGGAACTTCAATTATAAGTGTGATGTTCAGGGTATCCACATTATTGTTGATCTATGTGGTATATAGCGCTATCAGAATATCCCGCTATCCGGAGATTATAAAAATCAGCGCACGGGGAAGGAATATAATTCTTTTCCCACGCAATGAGCATGATTTATTGATGCTGAAAAGCATTGCTCCTGAAAAGCTGGAGTAGCAGGGGAAAGAATAATGACCACTTTAGTCGAAAATATACGGAAAATGATGGGGTGGTGCCCGAATGCGAGTGCGACCTACACCAAAAAATCATTGCAATTCAATGACCTTAGAGTAAATACGCCTGATAGAAAAGGTAAGATCACTCATGCGGGCACTGGCTGGTTGAAAAAATACCACAACAAAATCTTATTGAAATTATTGGTGTTCATGTATCTAGCTGTTGTTTCTTTTGATGGGTATGGAAAAGTTAATCTGGATATGTACCTGATAGGCATCATCAGTGGTTTGTTCTTCCATTTTTTCTCTGGAGTGAATGATTGGCACAGATTCAATAGGGCTGCTGGCATAGGGATCGCAGAACCACAACTCACAAAAAAACAAATAGCGATCATATTTCTGGTTATTGTTAGTCTGATAGTTTTCTTTGTCTTTTTGGTAACTAACATCACCGGAGGGATGGCTTTTATATCGGGTACAATGTTCTTTGTCTGGATAGAATTCCTCATAGTGCTCTATTGGGAGCACAAGAACGAAAAGACGCTGATCATGAAAAAAGCAATCCTTTTTGGGGATCTCAAAATCATGAGGACTGAATAAAATGACTCTTTTAATCGAAAATATACGGAAAATGATGGGGTGGTGCCCGGGTGTAACTCCAGCTAAATACAACACCATCCAACATGTCGATTTTGTAAATCCTTCACAAATACCATCTGGCGGATCAAATGTTGAAAAATTTGAATCTAACAATGTAATGTTCTTTGATAACACATCAGTATTCACTTTTTTCTGTGTTATAAGCGTGAATCTGGTTTTGATGTTTGGCCGGAATCTGGATTATGCAGTCCTAATTCCAATTCTCGTGATAATGTATTCCTTACTTCATTTCCTTGTAATAAAAATGTTTCAGGCGAGTATTTCTATTGATGAAAACGGTGTGCACTTAAAGTCATTCGAACTAAGAGATGTCGTACTAAACTACAAGGACATTAAATCAGTTACAACATTTAAATTGAATAAACCTTCAATCGCATTAAAAGCAATAGCGCTAATGATCCTTGTTGCATTTCTTGCTCATTCAGTAATATCCGGGGAATGGAAATTGATTGTATCAATTGCCCCCTTGCTGCCATGGTACTTGCTTGTGAAACATAAGCAAGACCGGGAAAAACATAATCTGGATACACAATTGTATATCGAATCCAGAAAGAAAAAGTGGTATCAATTCTCACCGTATTATTCAGTCATAACAGACCAGATGACCGCATCCGGGATACAGGCTGCTATTGAACATTACAGAGGGGTAAAGTGAGATGGTTGTTTCATTTGAAGATGTCAAGAGAATGTTGGGATGGTGCCCAAACCTGAATTCGAATAATTACCCGATCCCACATAATAATTTAGAATCATCCTCTTCACTAACATATAATGATACAAATCCACCCACATTATTGCCTTTACTTTTGAAGAATACTTATGTTGCTGGGTTAAGAAAAGAGGTTGTTATTGGTTTACTCTTTGCCTTTACTGTTTTTGTTCTCTATCATATAGCCGGACATGATTCCTTTTTTCATAAATATGGAATTGAATTAATAATATTCTCCATTGTGTTAACACAGTTTATCATATCGAGATCAAGCGTTGAAATCGATAGTAAATATATCAGGGTCAGTACTATACTTCAACGGATTTTGGGTTCAACAACCTATACTTTAGATTCAATAAACACAGTACAGGTACAAAAGAATAAACTATACAGATTAGTGTACTGGGGCTTATTCATAATGGGAATACTTTGGCTTTTCACCCTTCTTTCACAGATATTTGCAGGAGAACCAATGGAAGACCTTACTCCAAGTCTCATGTGGGTTGTTTTTTGTTTTGGTTATGGATATATCATGTACATTGGTTCAAAATCAGTTTACCATATCCGGATTCATTTTAATCCACATCCATCAATCAACCATTTAATGATATATACGAAAGATGCACCGCAGATTGCAGATATACTTAAATGAGCCAATGGCATTCTGGCGGAAATGCCTCCCTTTTTAATTAAAATCTGTTTCAGATTCCTATATATTGTTTCAGGCAAATAAAACAGTAATAGTACAATGAAAAACTCAATGCAAAGAGCAGCCCGTTGTTTTCCAGTTTATTTATAATATTGAACTAATACACATACAAGGTGAGGATCATTACCAGAGAGAACACCGAAGAAAAACCTACTAAAATCGCAGTTGTCAGGTGCGATATAGTATCAGAGACATGCCCGGGTGTGGGGTGCTTCATGGCCTTTAATCAGCGGAAGATGTACTTCAGGGACTATGATGAAAATGCAGAAATAATCGCATTTTTCACATGTGGCGGGTGTTCAGGACGGCGTGTATATCGACTGGTCAAGTCTGTTAAGAAACTCGGCGTGGATGTTATCCACCTTGGTTCCTGCATGCAGATGGAGGATTACCCCAAATGTCCCCATATCGATTCCATTAAAAAGACTATTGAAGATGCAGGTATCAGGATTGTTGAAGGTACACATCACTAAAAAGAGATAAAAGGGAGATAAAGAAATGGTAAAGCGGACAATAGTTAAAATAGATGAAGAAAAATGCACAGGATGTGGAAAGTGTGTGGCTCCATGTGCTGAAGGTGCCATACAGATCATTGACGGTAAGGCAAAGGTCGTATCGGAAGAACTGTGCGACGGCATGGGGTACTGTATCGGACTGTGTCCTGAAGGCGCACTGACCGTGGAAGAGCGGGAAACCGAGGAGTTCGATGAAAAAAAGGCCGAAAGCCAGCCCGGGAAGACCGATATCTCTATCAAGTGCTTCAATTGCAATAAGGGAGAGGATGAAGTGTACCTGCTGCCCCTGCGCCACAAGATGAAGAGTGAATGGGTATGCACGCGCTGTTTGCCCATGCTGATACACGGATAAAATTCATGAAAAACGTCAATATCCGGCTCACAGCCCAGGTTGACAGCCTGTGCGATTACACATTCAATTTCCATTACTTAAACCAGAAACTGGACCCTGATTCCCTGATTCCAAACCAGGCCGAAAGTTCATACACCTACCAGGACCTTGTGGATGCCCTGAAAAGTGGTGCCGATGTCCA
Organism: Candidatus Methanocomedens sp.; assembly: GCA_009649835.1. Taxonomy (GTDB): domain Archaea; phylum Halobacteriota; class Methanosarcinia; order Methanosarcinales; family Methanocomedenaceae; genus Methanocomedens_A. Next base: position 5,661 of record PYCK01000020.1, read on the forward strand.
TATCAAGGGCGACGTAGGTGAGCGCCTGGCATATAGCATGGGTGTGGACCTGAAACACCAGGGCGGTTCCGGCAGGCCAAAACCAGCAGGCAGGGTGTTTGTTGATGGCAGTGTAGGTAGCGAGGCAGGTATGGGCATGGTGTCCGGTGCGCTGTATATCAGCCAGACCGTGCAGGAGCCGCTTGGCAACATTATTGAGGTGGCCCCTGATGTGGACGGATACAGGAAATTTCGTTCCATTACAGATATTATGTGCAGCGGACCGGGTGAGGATACCCTGGTGTCCAATTCCCTTGACAAGGATGATAATATACTAATTCTCAATGACGGCATTCTGCGGGGTACCATCGGCGCTCGCATGGATTGCAGGGGCTCGGTGAGAGTGGAAGGTGATGCTTACAACGGCACCGGGTTGCTCATGCGCCAGGGTATTGTGTATGTAAAAGGGAATGCCGGAATGAATACTGGTTCCAGGCTGGCCGGAGGTACGGTGGTGATCAGCGGCATAGTCGATGAGTTCGCTGGTGCATACATGAGATCCGGCCATCTGGTCATCAAAGAGGCTAAAGGATACGTGGGTGCGAATATGACCGGCGGTGCCATATATTCCAAGAAGAAAGTGCCGCTTAGCCCGCCTGCCACACCAGTCAAAAAGAGCGGCGAGAATAGTAAAATGCTGCGCAGGGTACTGGGTGTCGGTCAGCTGGAGGCCATGCTGTACAATAAATACGAAGTCGGGGTTGAAAAGGAGCAGTATATGAAGGTGCGTATGCGCGACGGTTCTGTAGTTATGAGAAAGGTTGAATGATAAGATAAGACACAGGAGGAAATTGGAATGGTAGTGAAAATAATTGAAACAATTGGGTCGTCCCCTGATGGATGGGAGGCTGCACTTAAGAATGCAGTGGATGAGGCATCTGAACTGCCTATCTTCAAGTCGAAAGGGAACATTAAAAACATCAATGTGAAGAGCTTTGACGTGGAAGTTGAGGATAATCAGGTGAGCCGATTCCTGACAAGGATTGAGATACTGCTTGAGTAAGTGATACCAAAAACGGCAGTATTGATCATTTGATGAAAAATGATAGCCACAGAGGACACAGAGTGAAACTACTCTGTGCTCTCTGTGTGCTCTGTGGCAGAATAGAAAAAGCGGAAATCAATTTTGTCTGGCAGTTATTTGTACAGCAACATTTGATGTTATCAGCACCAGCGTTTTCCAATTACATTGTACAGCTATTTACTAAAAACAGTTTCTGCGCCCGTATTCCTTGCCCGTGTAACAAACACCCTGCCCCCGATCGTGGATTCCAGGTATTCGGATACGGCGTTCTTCACGTTCCCAGGGTCCTCTGCTACGGCATATACTGTGGGGCCAAATGAGCTCATACCAGCACCGCATGCCCCCTGCTCCCTCATTATCTCCATACACCGCCTTACCTCTTCAGCCTGCAAGCCCACCTCCCGCTGCTTGAACCCCACATCCTGGATGCGGTTTACCGCATCCCCGAACGTATGCATATCCTCTTCCATCAGCGAGGGCAGCATCTCCATCAGAATGATGTGGGATACGGCCTGCACTTCCTCCAGCGGCAGGGGGCAGTATTCCTTAAAAATATCCACCTCGCGCTGGGACGAGGCCCCTTTCAGGTCAGGTATGGCCACAACCAGGGGCCAGTCAGGGAAGTCATGCCGAAACAGCACAGGCCCGGGCGGCACCCGGCTGGCAGCCGAAGGCGAGAACGCACCCTTATCGGCAAACCTGTGACCGCCGTCCACGATAAAGCCGCCGTGCTCAAAGGACTCAACGCCTATGCCTGACGTGCCGCCCCGGCCCACAAGTGCGGCCACCTCACGCACGCCAAGCCCCAGGTCGTACATCACATTAACAGCCCAGCCTGCGGCCAGTGCACCCTGGGTGCCGCTGCCCAGACCCACGTGGTCAGGGTATGCGTCCTCGATTGTGATATGTATGCCTTTGCCTTCAGGGATGAGCGCTTCAGCTGCGGATCTTATGCGCCCAAGATCACCGCTGCCTGTGACGAACACACCCTCGTTTGTTTCTTCGGCCGTGAGCTTCATTGACGGGTCGTCCAGGGTCAGGCCAACGCCTCCGTCCACCCTGCCCAGGGATGCATTCAGGTCGATAAGGGTGATGTGCAGCCGGGAGGGTGTGGTTATCTGTATCATTACAGATAATGACAGTGCTGTTTCATTATAAAACTTAGGAAATGGGTATTACCCAGGACTTGTATATATTAATCCATGAGTGGGCATGAGCACGGCTCAGAACACAGACCTGACATGACAGAAAAAAATCTCAGGTACGCCATCTACGCCACTTCAACCATTTTCATACTTGAGTTGGCAGGAGGGCTGTATGCCAATAGCCTTGCCCTGTTAAGTGATGCGGCCCACATGTTCATGGACGTGTTCGCACTGGTCCTGACCTATGCCGCCATCCAGATAGCAAAGAGACCGTCCAGCCACAGGGTGACCTACGGTTACCACAGGCTCGAAATATTCTCGGCGCTCATCAATGGTATCACGTTAATTATAATCTCGGTATTCATTGCCAGGGAAGCATATTTCCGGCTGCTTGAACCGCCCCAGGTCAGGGGTATGGAGATGCTGGTAATAGCAGCAGTGGGTTTGGTAGTTAACCTGTGGGTAACTACACGATTGCACGGCCACCACGACCTGAATGTCAGGGGGGCCTACCTGCATGCGCTGGGCGATACCCTGAGCAGCGTGGCAGTCATTGCAGGTGCCCTGATCATCCTGTTCACTGGCAGCTTACTTGCCGACCCTGTGCTGAGTTTCATAATCGTGGCCGTCATACTGCTGGGTTCTGTCAGGCTCATACGCGATTCGCTCCACATCCTGATGGAATCCACACCCAGGCACGTGGACATCAATGAACTGGTTGAGGCAGTGAATTCCATTGAGGGTGTGGAAGGTATTCACGATATCCATCTGTGGAGCGTGTGTTCCAATGTACATGCCTTAAGTGCCCATATCCTGGTAGGCGAAATACAGGTATGTGAAACCGTAGCCTTGATCGATGCCATCAACAAGGTAATGGCAGGGAAATTTAATATAACCCAGACCACATTCCAGTTCGAGAGCATTGAATGCGGTAGACCCCTTATTCATGGAGTTGAACATTAATAAGAGCCAGGAAGTAAAATTATGCCCAAAAAAAAAGACAGACACGTGATGGAGGCCCTGGGTAAGACCAGGGTTGTGGTCGAGAACGGTAAAGTGGTCGAAGTCGGCCAGCCGCAAACCGATTACTGCCCCATCTTTGCCAAGGTAAGGAACATCAGGCAATTCACCCCCGAATCCGTGAGGAGCAACATCGAGTTCAGGATAGAGGATTTCGGGATGTTCACAGGCGGGCGGGAGATCGAAATGGAGATTTTCGTGGGTTTTGGTGCCAGTGAGACATTCATGACCGCCCTTAGCAGGGGATTGCTGGATTCCTGTGTCACGGCCTGTGAGGGTGCAGGTACCGTTATTGCCAGCAGCCCCACATTGGCGCAGGGGATCGGCAGCAGGATATCGGGCCTGGTCGAAACCACACCCATACCAAAACTCATTCAGCGCATAGAAGGGGCAGGGGGTACGGTACTTGACCCGGGGACGGCAGCCCTGGACCAGGTGGCAGGGGTGGAAAAGGCAATCGAGATGGGACACAGACGCATCGGTGTATCTGTGGTATGTGCACCAGATGTCAGGAAGATGCGTGAACTTGAAAAGCAGCATGATGTGGAGATCATCACCTTCGGGGTACACGTTACCGGCATGGGTGAAGATGAAGCAAAGGAGTTCATCAGTCTGGTGGATATAACCACAGGATGCGCGTCCCGCCATATAAGGGAACAAATAAAAGGACATGCACTGGCCCAGTTCGGTACTGCGATTCCTATTTTCGCCATAACCCGGCGTGGCAAGGAAATGCTGCTTGAGCGGGCAAAAGAGGTCACTGACCCTATACTTATAAACACAATGAAACTGCCGGTATTGCCGGAAGAGAAACAGCCCAGACCCCTGATATAGGGTAAAAACGTAGGTGCTTCAAATTAAATGGTAATTGCTCTTAGTACCAGGCATCAAAGCCCTGGCCTCCGCCGCACTTATCATTATCCCAAGTGCAGGCCGTCCTGTGGGTGCATGAGATGATGGGTCGGTTGTAACATTGAATTATTGAGAAAACTATTAAAGTTATAAGACCAAGTGATTATTAGTGATTTAAAATGCCTGTATCTGTTAAATTACCCAACGAGTTCCAGGGAATATATAAACACATATTTAAGAGCAATCCTGAAGAAAGCACTATGCAACTTGTGATTCACGAGTTGCGCAGGAGGCTTGCAGAGTACAGGTTAATGGATAAGAAGTTCTGTGATAAATACAACATGGCCTTTGAGGATTTTAAAAGTAAGAAGATGGTTGAAGAATCCGGCCGTTCTTTTGAAGTTGAAGAAGATTTTTGTGATTGGGAACTTGCGCTTGACGGTATTGATACTATCAACAATGAACTCAAGAGAATTGCAAAATATACATGAAACTCATTGATTTTATTGAAGCACTTGAAGAAGCAGCTTCAAAGTATATGGTACCTCTTAGAATCTTAGTTAGGACTGACAATGCTGTCAAAGCACGAGCTGAGATCTCAGAAAACATTTTTGTCCAGTTCTATTTTCACCAGATTACCGGCACTACCAATTATGTACTTGTGGGATGGGAGCGCAGGTTGTACGGCAGGGACTGTGTGGGAGGCAAATGGCACCGCCATCCTTTTGAGAACCAGAATTTACATGAGACGACAGGTGAGGCAGGAGATGCTGTTACTCCTAAAGAATTCCTTGATGATGTGTTCGAGATATTGTTACGAGAGGGATTGGTTTAAATTCCTGTTCTACTGGATAATCACAAGCTGCACCGACACGGGCAACGGGCCAAGCGGAGGGAAGGGAGTCAGGTATTATTCAAAAATTAGCACCCGACTTGTAGTTGCGAACTGATACGAACTCTTCACGGCGAGTTCGTGTAAGTTAGCTGCAGATTATGACATTAATTATATATTTTTACTGTCGGCGGCGGCACCAATCCGACATATACAAATAGTGCAATCCAGCGTCAAACCCTGGCCTCCGCTACACATATCATCATCCCGAGTGCGGCCCGTCCTGTGGGTGTATACGATGATGGGGCGGTTCTGATAGGAGAAGGGGTGCGACAAATCATCCCTGGTCTCAA
>PYCK01000194.1 GCA_009649835.1 Candidatus Methanocomedens sp.
ATGCTGTTTAATCCCGCAAATAGAAAAGTGTTGAATATTGAATATACAATATAGATGCCACAAGGAATTTTTAACTATTATCGATACAGATAAATCTGTTAAATTCAAATAAGCAATAGGTGTTTAGAGATTGCTGATAACTGAACTGGAGCGATTCATCCGGGAAGATATAGGTGACGATGACACTTCATGTTCCATCGTACCTGATGAATGGGTACATGCAAGTATAATCACCAAAGAGAACGGAGTACTGGCAGGGCTGGAAGAAGCCATCCAGGTATTTGATTATTTCGCACTGGAAACCCATTCCGATTTAAATGACGGGGATACAATAACATCCGGTGATGTGGTCTGCAACATATGGGGTCGTGCCGGTGACATGCTGCGCTCAGAGAGGCTGGCTCTCAACTTCATGTGCCGGATGAGCGGAATAGCTACATTAACAGCCCGGTGCGTGGCAGATGCAGGCAGTGTAAGAGTAGCATGTACCAGGAAGACCACACCTGGATTTCGTAAGTTCGAGAAAAAGGCAGTAAAGCTTGGCGGCGGAGATACCCACAGGTTCAATCTATCTGATGCGGTGATGATAAAGGATAACCACATAGCCATAATGGGTATTGAAAAAGCTGTTGAACGGGCAAGGGCCGAAGCCAGTTTTACCAAGAAGATCGAAGTTGAAGTATCGGATGTGGGAGAAATGCTATCAGCAGCAAAGGCGGGCGCTGATATCATCATGTTCGATAATATGCAGCCTGGAGATATCAAGAAGTGCATAAAAGCACTTGAAGATGCGAAATTACGTTATGGCAAAATACTGGAAGCTTCGGGTGGTATTAAGCCAGATAATATAAGGGATTTCGCTTCAACAGGGGTGGATGTAATATCCACGGGTTCGCTCATCCATTCGGCCCGGTGGCTGGACATGAGTATGAAAATAATGTGAGACGCCCCTATTCTCTATTTTCCCTCTATTTTTTTGTTTTCTTTACCCGATTCTTATATATATTCCGCTTTCATTGATGGATTCATGCATATCGGCAGCCTGAAACTCCAAGGCAACATTCTACTCGCACCCATGGCAGATGTGACCAACCTGCCCTTCCGATTGCTCTGTAAAAAGTACGGTGCTGCACTTGTGTATACCGAGATGGTCGATGCCGATGGTGTGATATACCACAGCAGGAAGACCATTTCAAGGATTACTTCTTGCAAGGATGAGCAGCCTCTTGGTATCCAGCTTTCAGGGTCGTCTGCCGAAGGGTTGAACCGGGCTGCCCGGCTCGTTGAAGCGCAGCACGGTCCTGACCTGATAGATATTAACTTTGGCTGCCCTGCCAGGCATATAGTCAAAAAGGGTTGCGGTGCGGCCCTGATGAATAATCCTCAATTGATGGCTGATATTGTAGGGCAGGTCTTGGATGCTGTTAGTGTCCCGGTCACTGCCAAGCTAAGGGTATATGACAATGTTGACCGGACACTGGAGGTGGCACGGATGCTGGAAGATGCGGGTGCCAGTGCAATAACGCTACATTCCAGGACGCGGCACCAGAATTATGCACACAAGGCCGATTGGGATGTGATCGGGGCGGTCAAAAAAGAATTGTCTATCCCTGTGATAGCCAATGGGGATATTGTTGATGAGGTGGCGGCACAGACCGTGCTTGAGCAAACACACTGTGATGGCATCATGATCGGACGGGCTGCTATTGGGAATCCGTATATATTCAGGCAAATAGGTCATTATCTTGAAACTGGAGAGTTTCTTATGTCCCGGGACGTCAATGAACAGTTGGATGATTTTTTTGAATATATGAAGCTGGCAGGGAAATATGACATGCTTGATTATGCAGACATTAAGCTCCATGCCAAGTGGTTCACCAGGGGAATGGAAGGTGGAAGGCTGTTGCGTACTAAAATAAATGCGGCCGGAGATATTGATGAAGTGATTGGGATTATGGGTGGGTTTATCTCTTAGATACAAGAGTGAGGATTTGCATCTTTGATTTTTATCCCCTATGTCCAATCAGACAACATTATTTCCATTTTCAGGAAAGAAATAATCCATTACAGGAAAATCATAAATAGAAGTTTTTCCAGACGGTCAAATTAATGCATTCCATCATACAACCATCATTACATCACAACGATAACAGATCATCAAATTTTACTATCGTATGTTCCGGATGCGGCACCGAATTACCCGATGAAGCCCTTGCCTGCCCCTCAGACAACGGCCTGCCCCGTGCAATGTACTCATCCCGCCAGTTGCAGCTTCATGACCATCCTGGCATGGGGCGGTTCCGGGAATGGCTGCCAGTGAACGGCCCGATGGATACAAAAGCCGGGCCCATAACCTATAAGAGTACAGGCCTGGCCAGTGAACTGGGACTGACCAACCTGTATATCGGTTTTAACGGATACTGGCCCGAGATGGGAGCAAATATACTGACCTGCAGTTTCAAGGAACTGGAAGCTTATCCCACAATCCAGCGGATGCAGGAACTTGGCCACCGCAAGCTTGTGCTGGCATCGGCAGGCAACACGGCCCGGGCCTTTGCCCATGCGGCAGTGGGTTCCAATATCGAGATATATATAATAGTGCCAGGCAGCGGTATAGACCGTATGTGGATTCCTGAAGAACCCACTGAAAATATCCATCTTATCAGCATAGCAAAGACCTTCGATTACACAGATGCCATCAGGCTTGCGGACAGGATAGCCGGCCTGCCAGGAATGACCCCTGAAGGCGGTGCCCGGAATGTGGCACGCCGGGACGGTATGGGTACTGTGATGCTGGACGGTGTCGTTACCATGGGCAGGATACCGGACCATTATTTCCAGGCAATCGGCAGCGGAACCGGGGGAATTGCCGCATGGGAAGCATCCGTGAGGCTGCAGGCCGATGGCCGTTTCGGGAAACGCCTGTCAAAACTTCACCTTGCACAGAACCTGCCATTTGCGCCTATTTTTGATGCATGGCAGCATGGGTGCAGGGAGATAGATGAAGAAGTTAACGTGCAGAATGCAAAGCAGCAGATCAACCAGATGTATACGGACATCCTGTCCAACAGGAAACCACCATATTCGGTTCCAGGTGGTGTGTATGATGCCCTTTCGTCCTCCAACGGGCAAGTGTACGGCATTGACAATTCCCGGGCCAGGTCCTGCAAAAAAATATTCGAGGAGGCAGAGGATATTGATATCATGGCACCCGCAGCCGTTGCGGTTGCCGCCCTTGTAGAAGCGGTGGAACTTGGCCGGGTTAAAGCGGATGATCATATCCTGTTGAATATCACAGGCGGCGGGGTTAAAAGGTTGAAAGAGGACTTTGACCTTTGCAAAATACAACCTGAATTGCATATAGATTCCCTTGATGTAGAGATCGAGGAAATACTGCTTTGATCAAGTGCCAATAAGAACAAAATCCTCCCTTCGGTCGGATTTTCTTGAGTACATCAAGTTATACATAATATACTACCAGAAAAAGAGCTAAAAAAAATGAATGGTCTCACTCCCGAAGAAAAAACAGTAACGATATTGAAAGACCAGGGTGTAGACCTGGTTGCCACTCTACCTTGTGACAGGATGAAAAAACTCCTCCCGCTTATTGACAATGAGTTCAATACACTGAAACTTACGCGTGAGGAAAATGGTGTTGGTATCTGTGCGGGTTATTACCTTGGCAACAAGCGCCCGGTCATGGTCATCCAGAGTACCGGACTTGGTAATATGCTGAATGCCCTGTTGTCCCTGAATGTTACCTACCAGGTCCCCCTGCCGATCATCGCAAGCTGGCGGGGTGTCTACAATGAAAAGATCCCGGCACAGTTCCCGCTGGGACGGGCACTGCCTGATATTTTAAAGGCTTCTGATATTAATTATACTGTCATAAGGTCATCAGCCGAGATCGGGTTGCTCAATGGTGTTATCAAGGATGCTTTTACCAATAACCGCCCACATGTGGGCCTGGTCCTACCTTCGGTCTGGGAAAATTCCAAATGTGCGCCGCCGCCTGAACCAAAGGAGACAGTATCCAGGACGTGCAGCCTGGAACTTACCACTAAAATCCACCCACCCACCATATCGCGGTACCAGGCAATCAAATCACTGGTATCAGTACTGGATGATGAGATCGTAGTCTCAAATATCGGCATACCCAGCAAGGAACTGTACCATGCCGGCGACAGGCCCCTGAATTTCTACATGCTGGGTTCCATGGGGCTGGCATCTGCTATCGGGCTGGGACTGGCAATGGCACAGCACAGGCATGTGGTGGTGATCGACGGGGATGGCAGCCTGCTCATGAATCCCAATGTACTGACCCAGATCGCTGCGCTGCAGCCATCCAACCTGACCGTGGTGGCAATGAATAACGGAGCATACGGTTCCACTGGCAACCAGGAGACTCTGGCTTGCGAGTGCATCGACCTGGAACTAATGGCAAGGGGTCACGGGCTGCAGTACACTGTCAAGGCACATACAGGAGAAGAGCTTGTGGCTGCATATAACAAATTTAAGGACGAAACCGGGCCCGGACTTATAGATATGGTGGTCAGGCCGGTGAATGAGCCTGTGGGAGAAATTCCGTTTGGCCCTGTTGAGATCAAGGAAAGGTTCATGAGAGCTGTGCAGAGTTAGGTGACTTTTAAATTTATTCTGGATAAATGAATCGTGGTAAAAAAGATTCACCGCAGAGGACGCAAAGAGGCGCAGAGATGTGTTGTTTTCCTCTGCGTGCCACTGCGCTCTCTGCGGTTTTCTGAATAGTCCCAGTAAATAATAAAAAGTCTCAGAGTTAGGGAGCATAAATTATATAGAGCATAACCTACAAGCTGCACAATACCAGCCATGCCGGGATAAGTAGGATTTCCATACCGTTTACATCCCACACATCAGCCTGATCTTTGGTGATGACGATCCCGGACTGTATTTGTTGATTTTCCATAAACGATATCAGGCCGGGAAAGTCGTCCCTGCGGATCGTGTTGGCAAATTTTACTTCAATAGGAACTGGAGATCTTCCCGGACCTATCACAAAATCCACTTCATATTTTTCTTTCCAGTAAGATATCCTTGGGTTCAATAATCCAGTAGATGCTTTCAGGTAATTGACCAGGTGGGCGGCCACGACAGTTTCTACATTCTTTGATATATCCTGGTCCGTTAATATGGTCGTATGGTTCAAAGCCGCTGTGAACCCGGGGTCAATAGTATAGAATTTTTTATTCCTGCGCGCACGTTTTGAAATGTTTTTTGTATAATAATTACATATTATTATGAGCCCTGCAGCTTCCAGGTAATGAAGGTACTGGCGCACGGTCTCAATCCTGATATTGAATATCTTACCTAACGAGGCATAACTTAAAGGAAGTGTGGTCTTTTCTGCGATTAAAAAAAGCAGGTCTTCAAGTATGGAAGGGTCCCTGACTTCGTATCTGGAAAGTATGTCCTTATACAGGGTAAGGCTGACATAATTCGATCTCAAGTAGTTCTGCCACTGCATGATATCGTATTCGTAAGCAAACTGTGCAGGAAAACCTCCAAAAAGTAAGTATTTTTTCAGGAAAGGTTCAATTGTCCGCTTTAATGCCAGGAGTCTGACCTCATCCCATGATTGAATGATTTTTTTCATTTCCTTTAGGTCAAGTTGAATGGAAAGTCCGTCTATTTCGTTGACCTGAACTCCATTTTTTAAAATAAATTCCCTGAAAGAGAAGGGTGATACTGACTTGAATTCAAACCTGCCCACTCCTGATTCGGCAGAATCTTTCAATAGCAGGGTTGAGGACGAACCAGTAGCCAGATATTTATCACCTGTCTGGGTGTCTATGAGTGTTTTCAAATTAACAGCCCAGTCAGGGTCATAGTGGACTTCATCAAAAAAATAATAACATTTGCCTTCCGCCGCCGTAAGTTCCCGGTGTACTTTGATTATATCTGTCAGGCTTGCGTGTTTCATCCGGTCCAGAGGCGCATATACGATACTTCTCGGGTCTTTTACCCGTGTTAAAAGGTCCTTAATGATCTGGTGGAAAATTGTAGTCTTTCCTGATTGCCGGGGACCTATCAAGATGAGGGCAAATGGGCTTTTGAGGTGGGATATTATTTCATTAACTATTTGTTTTTCAAATGGTTGGGGAGCAAATGAGCTGCCGGGCTGCCACCATGGATTGGATGATTCCAGTACTGGTTTTATATCAGGTTCGACCATTACTCTAATATAATAGAGTTATTTGTAATAAATATGTCTGATATAGTGT
>PYCK01000195.1 GCA_009649835.1 Candidatus Methanocomedens sp.
GAATATACGAATCGTGTTAACTCTGCATCATTATTTATTATTTTAACCGACATTCGAGATGTAATACATAAAAATTAAGTATCCGCTTCAAATCTAATGGTAAATGACTCTTTCTTGAAATCGAAAGCTGGCTTAGACACTTGATTTTGACAATCTGAATATTCATTTTACCCTGATTTTTGAAATGGATACAAAATTAACATCATTTTGAACTAAAGTGGGGTAGATGTTTGTAGTTTTATGGATGAGGCAGGGTTTAACAAGCAGGAAGGATGGGGGAAGGATACTCAGAGTTTGATTATTATTTCCGTTATTTGCGAAGTGTGGAATACTTGAGAGATGGAGCAAATTGCATACACAGTACTATCTAAAATTCCTGGGATTTATCGGCAGATGATAGACTGACCATATCATCTGTTACAAACCAAGGCAATGACGAACAACCACTTCAATCCTTTCCAATTCATCCTCGGAAAGTTTACCTGCCGGTTTTCCAGGAAAGCGTTTTGGATCCAATGAACGAATTTGAAAGCATAAGAAAATTGTCTCTAATGGTAGACCACTATCTTCTGGTGATACACGAACGTTTGTTGGGAAATTACGGGAAATATTTTCACCCTTCGTTCCAACAACAACCGTGACCACAAGAGGTAGTTCATTGATTGCATCTATTGATAAAACCAATACAGGACGCGGCCCTGCTTGCTCTCGCCCTTTCACAGGATTCAGATTAACAAAATAAATCTCTCCACGATGAATGGTCATTATTAATTTTCCAGTCCATCCACTTCCGTTGCAACAAACTCTCGATCAATCTTTTGCAACTCATTTTGAATCTCAGGATCTGTTGCCATCGCAGCAAGTTGGCTCTCGAAAGTAGCCTGTTCAACTTCATCACTTACCATCAAATCTTCCCGCAAATGATGAACAAGTTGCTCGATCAACCGTAACTGTTCATTATGAGGTAAATGGCTGACTGTTTTTTCGATTTCACTTAGAACTGCTAAAGACATTATCTTCCTCTTTTTAGTACCAACGTTTTTCCTTTTATCTCTTGAAGAAATTTATACAAAATTGTATATTTGAATTTGATCAATCATATACCTCTTTCAGTCTTCTCCTATATTAAGTCAACCCACCACATAAAACACACCATGCAGGCGTCACAAAAACAACTTTCCACGACACCTTAAAGTTCTAAGAATTTCCAACACACGAAGTTAACATCTTAATTGTTCCATTATCAACTGAAAACCTTTGACCCGAAGATCAATATTGCAGGAGTAATACTGAACAATATCGGGGGGGCCAGGCACTCGCGTAAGGCCAGGGAAGCCATAGAGACATACACAGAGACCCCGGTCATAGGCGAGGTAAAACGCGACGAATCCATGAATATAAGTATGCGTCACCTGGGGCTCATTCCTGTAATGGAAGGGCGGCGCAAGCTGGATGATTTTGACCAGCGCATAAACGGGATAAGGGATATCATCAGGGAAGGGATCGAGATCGATACGCTGATCGAGATTGCAGGGGGCGCAATACCGCTTGAGAAGCCCGAACCCCGTGTATTCATCCCCAGACAGATAGCCGAAAAACCTGTTATAGGTGTAGCGCTGGATGAGGCATTCAATTTCTATTACCGGGACAACCTGGACCTGCTTGAGATGGCGGGTGCAAAACTGGAATATTTCAGTCCTGTGAACGATGCACACCCGCCTGATGTGGACGGCATGTATATTGGTGGGGGATACCCGGAATTATTTGCACCCGAACTGGCTGCTAACGAGGAAATGCGAGACGACATCAAAGAGATGTCCCGATCAGGTCTTCCTATCTTTGCAGAATGCGGGGGGCTTATGTACCTGACCCAGGCACTTATCACTGGAAAGATACGATCATCGTCCTACCGCAGTGCAGATATGCCTGAAGGGGAACACCAGATGGTGGGCGCACTGCCAGGCAAGACATTAATGGGGCAGACCAGGGTGGTAAGCTACAGCCAGGGCAGTTTTATCGAGGATACTCCGGTAGGCAATAAAGATAACATGTTCTTGGGGCATGAGTTCCATCATTCAGAGATCATCGACCTGCCAGAGAATGCAAAGTTCGGGATCAAGCTGACAAGGGGCACAGGTATAAAAGAGATGTATGACGGCTTGATGTCAGGAAATAC
>PYCK01000196.1 GCA_009649835.1 Candidatus Methanocomedens sp.
GATCCTGTTAATCCTGTCTAATAATTTTTAAATTACCCTTAGATTTGAAGTGGATACATTTTAACTGCTACTTTAACTGCTATTGTCTTTATATCTTATCCAGTTCCCTGCTTGCTGCTTCCACGCCTGTGCCAATCCTGTCAACCAGCCCGTGCTTTGCCAGCACCAGTTCCAGTGTAGAGATGGTAGTGACCATATCAGTGGCAGTGAAATTACCCATACTACCTATCCTGAATATCTTACCCTTCAGGTGTGACTGCCCGCCAGATATCTGGATACCCATATCCAGCATCCCGCCGCGCAGTTGCTTATCAGTTATACCCTCTGGAATGTTCATGGCAGTGACAGTATTGGAATAACTGTGATACTTATCGATCTTCGGGAACAGTTCAATACCCAGCGCACCAGCGGCTGCACGTACGGCTGCTGCACCCTGTGCATGCCTGTGCTTGCGCTGCTGCATTCCTTCCTCCTTCACGATCCTCAGGGCCTCGCACATGGCAGATATTAACGGCACACCTGGTGTGTATGGTGTCTGGGTGGGTGAATTGGAGCCAGATTTACGGTATGCTTTCAGGTCAAGATAATATGGCGGTTTATCCACTATGGCATCCCATGCAGCATCACTGACCGTAATGGCAGACAGTCCCGGTGGTGCAGCAATACATTTCTGGGAACCCATAAATGCCAGATCCACACCCCATTTGTCAACCTCTACCGTATCTCCCCCAACTGTAGTAATAGCATCCATAATGAACAGGGCACCGTGTTTGTGTGCCAGTTTAGCTACTTCTTCTACCGGGTTTTTTATGGCCGCACTGGTCTCGTTATGTACCATTGCCACGGCCTTGGCACCGTTTTCAAGGGCAGCTTCCACGGCCTGCAGGTCAATGGGCGTGCCCCAGTCATATTGCAATTTTACCGCATTGCCATAGCGTTCCCCGATATCACATAACCGCTCACCGAATTTACCGTTCTCGATAGTGATTATTGTATCATCCTTCCCTATCACGTTCCCTATGGCAGCCTCCATACTGGCAGTGCCTGAACCTGATATTACGAATACTTCGTTACTGGTCCGGAACAGTTCGGCAAGTATCTCCCGGCATTCGTCATAGATGGCGCCGAATTCCTCACCCCTGTGACCGAACATGGGTCTGCCCATGGCTCTTTGTACCCTGGGTGCTATGGGTACCGGCCCAGGTATCATCATCAATGTATTTTCAAGTTTCATTATGTAGTCACTCGATACTGTTCAATCTGAATATGAATTGGTAGATGTTGCATATTACATGTATTGCATGTATATCTTTTTATTTTTGTGTGTTGATCCCTGTCTCAAAAAGTATAGCTACCACATCTTCTCCGTACCTTGTGCACTCCGGAATGAAGTATGCCGGAAATCCAAATATCGACGGTGCCACAGCATCCCACTTATATTTTGTCTATATCTACAAAAACTATATGATAATTCACTCGCTTGTAAAGGTTATGATTATCGGTTTGCTGGGTCCGGAAGGAACGTATTCTGAAAAAGCTGCCAGACAGCTTAATGTGAAAGCCCGGTTCAAGTTCTTCGATGATCTTGAAGATGTTATTGAATCTGTGCTTACCAGGGAGGTTGACTGTGGTGTAGCCCCTATTGAAAATTCACTGGAAGGATCTATCGGGATCACTATGGATGCACTTAAAGAGTATAATATCTGCATTATCGGCGAGGTTATTGTCCCTATCAGGCACTGCCTCCTGTCAAAGGGGCACATGGAAGATATAAAGGTCATCCTGTCCCATTCCCAGGCACTGGCCCAGTGCCGTAAATTCATACGTGAAAATTTCAAGGATATTAAGATACAGACTACAGGCAGCACATCTCATGCAGCAAAACTCACTTCTGAATTCCCTGGGATGGCTGCCATAGCATCCAGGGAATCTGCACAGAAATATGGTCTTGATATACTGGCAGATAATATCCAGGACTATAAAGAGAACTATACCAGGTTCGTAGTTTTAGGGAATAATATTCCCGAAGCTACCGGGCATGATAAAACATCCATCATCATTCACCTGGGCCATGACAGATCAGGTGCACTGTACGATCTGCTCGGTGAATTTGCCAGTGGCAACATCAATCTGACTAAAATCGAATCCAGACCTTCAAAGATGGGGTTGGGTGATTATTTATTTTACATAGATATGGAAGGACACAGGTCTGATAGAAATATTAGTGTGGCACTGAATAATATCGAAAAAATAGTTGATTGGGTGAAGATTATCGGTTCATATCCATCAGCTATAAAAAATACTAAACAAAATTAAGAAACTATTTTAAATATTGACACTCTAATTGATACTATGAGTTTCAGGTTGAAGTCTGCAATAAATATCCTATGGCAAAAGATGTTCTACTTGATTGATAATGATCTGCCTGTTATTCGGCCCACCCTGGGAGATTATGTCAAAACAATCGAAATACAGAAGCGTCTGGATTATGTTCTATTCTACAATCCAAACATAGCCCGGATTGAATACCAGTCCGCTTTAAACTATACAAAGGAAAATGTTCAGGAGCATCACGATAAAAAGGGATTGGAATCCAGGCTGTTCAGGAACTTCAATCGAAAAGATCCAAAGCAGGGCTTGAAAATACTTCATATATTGAACCAGAATATTTACGGGCCATTGTTCCGGAAAATAGGTAAAGGATACGGAACATTCCAATCCATTGATCCTGATTCCAGACAAATTACGTATGAAGTGAAAAACTGTGATGAATGTTTGGATCTTCCTGATGTGGGTTCAAAGACATGTTTCTATTTTTCCGGCCTTTTGGCAGGTATCTTCAGTGCACTATTTGATCAGTCTATGGGAACATATGAATCAACGTGTGGTACCAACGGAGAACCTGCCTGCAATTATGAGATCAATAACACACGTGATATAAGTTTCATAGATAAACTGGATGAATATCTTTCTTTGAAAATTTCAGATGAGGTACTAAACGAAGTGGAAAAAGCATTATCTGAAAATATATTGGAATCATTAAAAGCCGAAACTCCGCCAGAACCAATAGTAGGAATCAATAGTCATAATAGTCATATTATTGGCTACCAACTAAGAATATTGAATAACCTGGAACAGAACCCTGAAATATTCTCTGAGACCTACCGCAAGGCCGGAGTCAGGTTCAGCAATCGACTCGTGGAGATATTGAAAAGCTTCTATCAGGTTGACGGTGAGGAGTTACTTACAGAAGCACTTCCTAAATATTACAAAAAGCAACTCCTGGCAAATATAGAGTCCGTTGAAAAATTCCAGGACGGATTCCTGATAACAATTTCCGAACCGGTTGACTGTGCTGGTTTGAAAAATCTGGATGTTAAACCCTGTGCGTTCATGCGGGGGGAGATCGAGGGTATTGCAAATATTGCTACTGGTAAACATATCCGGTGCGATATCCATTCCTGTAAGTACGATACTGGAGAACATTTCTGCCAGTTGGAGCTTTCGTACCTTGAGGAGAAAAAAGATATTCCTGACTGGTTGAAAGAGATTGAAGAGCAGTAAAATGTCCGGGAACGAACCCGATATTTTATTGGTCTTGCATTCATAAGGTCAACTGTAATGAAGAAACCGGAATTCCTGCCCGACGGTCCTGGAGTATATTTATTCAAGAACAGGGACGATCATATCATTTATGTGGGCAAGGCATCCTCTGTTAAAAAAAGGGTGTCCCAGTATTTCCAGAGTACTGACATGGACCCTAAGACCCGGGCACTTGTAAAAAACATTGCAGATATAGAGTATCTGGTGACTCCCAGCGAGATCGATGCCCTTATCCTGGAATCCAACCTGATCAAGGAGCACCGGCCAAGGTATAATATTGACATGAAGGACGACAAACAGTACCCTTTTATCAAGATCACGGTCAATGAAGATTTTCCACGCATTTTTATCACACGCAGGAGGTTAAGGGATGGGGCCAGGTATTTCGGTCCTTATACAAATGCCGGTTCGGTACGTGAAAGCCTGAAGATCATATCCCAGTTGTTCAGGATACGCCAGTGCAAGAAAAGAATCGTCCCCAGAGGCAGGCCGTGTCTCAATTTCCAGATGGGGTTGTGCAGTGCCCCATGTAACGCTCAGATAGATAAAGAACAATACCGCCTGGCTGTGGAGGAGACTATCCAGTTCCTGGAAGGTAAGAACGACAAACTGGTACTGATGTTAAATAAGCGAATGCAGGAACATATATCGAAACAGAACTTCGAGGCTGCTGCGACATTGAGGGACCAGTTGCAAGCCATCGAACTGCTTTCAAGGCGGCAGCAGGTAACAGGGGGATTCGATGACTGGGATGCCATCTCCATTGCTATTTCGGGCGACAATGCCAGTGCACAGGTGCTCTACATCAGGAACGGCAGCCTGGTGGGCCGGGCTGAATTCACACTCAACTCACAGAATGCCAGTGAAAGTGAGATCATGGGAGCGTTTTTAAAACAATATTACAGCGATGCGCCTGTTCCGGGAGAGGTACTGCTGGACACCATGCCAGATGACCCTGCTATTCTGGAATGGCTGCGGGGCGTAGCTGGTAAAGTGGATATTATTGTTCCATCCAGGGGACGTAAAAAGGAGCTTGTGGATATGGCTTTTAGAAACGCACGGTCACATTTGAAAATGGTACTGCTAAATGATGAGAAAAAGGAGAAATCAGGGTATGGTGCACTGGTAGAAATACAGGATATACTGGGCCTGGATAGTCTGCCAGAGCGTGTGGAAGCATTTGATATCTCAAACACTGGTGGCACCGATGCCGTGGGTAGTATGGTGGTATTCACGAATGGAAGACCGGACCTGAGGCGGTACCGCCATTTCAATATAAGGACAGTAAAGGGGATAAACGACCCGGCCATGATGGAGGAAGTAGTATCCAGGCGCTTAAAACGTATCGGTAGTGGTGAGGATACAGTACCAGGTCTTATTGTCGTGGATGGCGGGGTGACACAGCTTGGTGCGGCCTTAAGTGCTATGGAGCAAACTGGTATTCATGTGCCTGTTATCGGGCTGGCAAAGCAGTTCGAACATATCTACATTCCCGATACCGATGCCCCGCTGATACTACCCGAAACCTCGCCAGCCCTGAAGATGCTGAAAACTATCAGGGATGAATCCCACAGGTTTGCTATCTCACACCACCGGCGGCGCAGGACATCACGGTTGAGGACATCTGTCCTGGATACGATACCGGGAATAGGAAAAAAAAGAAAGGAGATACTGCTCAGGCATTTCGGTTCGCTGGACGGGATAAAAAATGCAGGTAAGGATGAACTGGAAAATGTGCCGGGAATAAGCAAGGTAATTGCGAAAACAATATTTTCCAAATTGCATGCACCAAAAGCTTATAAGTTGTAAGGTGGTTAAGGAAAGAACCGATAACCGGTATCATATATTACTATAATTTTATGTAATTTACAATTTCAATTGGAGGATAATCATCAATGGGAAATAGACCAGCTAAGACGTTCAGGAATTATAATAGCAGGAGAGCATATACCCGCAGGAAATACATGGGCGGAGTGCCTGGTAGTAAGGTCGTACATTACGATATGGGGAATGTAAAAGGTGATTTCCCAATCAAAGTTTCACTGGTGGCAAAGGAGGCATGCAAAATAAGGGATTCTGCACTGGAAGCGGGCAGGATCACAGCCAACAGGCTGCTTGTTAAGAACCTGGGTACGCAGAACTTCCATGTGAAGCTCAGAGTACACCCGTATCAGGTAATAAGGGAAAACAAACAGGCAACCGGTGCCGGGGCTGACAGGGTCAGCCAGGGTATGCGCCAGGCATTCGGAAAGGCAACAGGCATTGCCGCCAGGGTAAGGGCAGGACAGAAGGTCTTTACCATATCTGTAGACAAAGAAGGTTTTCCGATAGCCAAGGATGCTCTAAGACGCTGCGGCCATAAACTTTCCACACCTGTAAGTATCGTGGTGGATGAAGGACAAAAACTTATCAACTGATTCGTTATTTGGTTAAAAGCAAAATCGGAAGTGGTAATATGGGAGAATATGAAACTTATCTGGACAGGGCATATGAGAAACTACCTGATATCGTAACCACTGATGAGCGGTTCGTAATTCCCGAACCCAGGATATTCTCAGAAGGTAAAGCTACCGTACTTGAGAACTTTGGCCAGATAGCTGATGTCCTGAACAGGGACCCTGACCACTTGATGAAAGCCCTTACAAGGGAACTGGGAACGGCAGGTAAGATCGACGGACAGCATGCTGTATTCCAGGGTAAGTTCATGGCAGATGCCATTGCCGAACAAATTAATGCTTATGTTGAAGAGTATGTTAAATGCTCGGAATGCGGGCGCCCCGACACCAAGCTGGTCAAATCCGAACGTGTCCTGATGCTTCAGTGTGATGCATGCGGGGCTCACAGGCCTGTCCGGAAAAGAAGGGTAAGGGTCGAAGCTAAAAGGGATGCTCTTGAAGAAGGCGAAGAATATGAGTTCAAGATCGAGAGCGTGGGTTCCAAAGGCGATGGTGTGGCAAAGGTGGATAAGTACATCGTATATGTTGCAGGGGCATCCAAAAAGGAGATCGTTAAGGCAAAGGTCAAACGTATTTCCGGTACTGTGGTATTTGCCGAACCTGTAAGGTAGGTAGTGTTAATAAAATACACATACGGGGCTGTGGCCCTACTCAGGCCAGTAGCGGGCCGCACACGGAAGCCGTGCGAGCTCCATACGTGGACTGGTTACAGCGCTGCCCTCATCTACTCAGGCCAGTAGCAGGTCTGGGACGTATGGCGCTTTCGCAGCATACGTCGAAAATATGTTACACACATAAATACATACGTTAATACAACAAGGGGCTGTGGCCTAGTCAGGAATGGCGACGGGCTCCAGCGGATAAAATGATGAGCAACGGGTCTACTGAGACCAGCCCGACGGGGCCGGTCAGTGAGGAGCCGTTGGAGCACTGATTTGGTGTTCTCCTTGAATTCTTCAAGGGTTCGGAGAGACCCGTCGATCGTGAGTTCAAATCTCACCAGCCCCACGTTTTATTTTTCTACAAATAAGAACCGTTGGTATAGCCATGATTCCCGGCAAGAATATACACCGGATTTACATCGCACATATCCTGCATCTACTCGCCGGACCCAAGCAGCCATTTCCAGATAGGAATATACGTTATCCCGTCTTCGGATTTATCAACATTCCTTGTAAGCAGGATTAATTCTGAAACTCTACCCTGAAAGTTCTCTTTAAATTCAAGCAATGCTTTAATCTCTCTTTCATCTATAACATCACTGTAAGTAACATTAACTCCCATCAGGGTATTGTCCTTATTCTTTACAACAAAATCCACTTCTCTGCGACCTTTCCAGTAATATACATCCAGATTTCTTCTTTTGAGTTCGATGAAAGCGCTGTTCTCTGCAAGTTTACCTTCATCAGATGAAAACTTAAAAGATGCCGCATTCCTGAGACCATTATCAATGCAATATATTTTTCTCGGTTTCTGGATGGCTAATGACGTTTTTATGGAATACGAAAAAAAGTTAAGTTGATAGATAAGATACGCCTGTTCCAAATATCGGAGATATTCCTTTACACTGCTTACAGACAGCCCTATCGCTTTTGATATTTTCATGTAGCTCAACAGGGCTGAGATATTTGTAAGGGCATAGTTAGCCAGCTCGATCAACTTTGAACTTTCCCTTATTTTTTTTCCCACTACGATATCCCGCAGTAAAATGCTGTCAAAATATTCATTTAGCCGCATGTGATTTATATCAACATCAGTCTCCAGGACAACTTCGGGAAACCCCCCATTGTTCAGGTAGTTCAAGAAATGGTGAACAACTTCACTTCTTTGCACATCAGTATCTTTAAGCTCAAATTCCATAAATCCCAGATATTCATTGAACGATAAAGGATAGACAGTCTTTGAGATAACCCTGCCTGTTAACAATGTTGACATCTTGTCAGAAAGCATCGTACTGTTTGAACCAGTTATAACGAATTTAATATCAATGTCATATAGATCATAATATTTTTTTAGCCATTTTTCCCAGTTTTCTATGTTCTGGATCTCGTCCAAAAATATGTACTTACGACCGGATGGATTGTTTATCTCGATATAGTTCTCGAAAATACTGTCAAGTATGCTGATACTTTTATCTTCGAAAGGTTCATCCAGATTGAAATACAGTATATTTGTCGGAGCAATCCCGTTCTCGATCAGGTGATCAATTATCTGGAATTGTATTGTTGATTTTCCACATCTGCGTACTCCGGTTATGCAGATAATCTCTTTTATGTTCAGCAGCTTTGTAATCCAGCCAAGTGTTTCAGGTCTTGCAATACGTTTTTTTGTTTCAGGGACCTTACCATATAGCCACCATGGATTCCATCGTTTTACAATTTCCTTCATATCATCATATTTAGTATTGTATTAAATAAAACCTTCCATTATAATGGAAGGTTTGTAGTGAAGGTCACCTATCGTAATAGAAGGTTTGTGGCATATATCACCTATCGTAATGGAATAATAACTCGATATTGATACACCATAATGGCTGTGATGGCACATGTGTTCGGTCGTGCACGTACAACACATCCCCTATGCCTCACCCACCGTTTACACATTAAGGCATTGTTCTTTAATTTCAAACAAGTATAGATATATAAACACATAGTGCCATCAATTATAACATGAAATCAGGTGTTCGCGATATTATCCTCATAGTGCTTTCAATTGTACTGGCGATGGTTATTGGGCCATATATCATGATACTGGTTGGTGGGGTCATCAGGATAGTGGTAATAATCGCGCTGGCGTACATACTTTTCATTGTTTTGAAACAATTGACAAAAGGATAGTGGGATAGATTTAATAATAGCCCGACCAATTGGAAAATCGAGGAACTAAACTTGCGTTCAATCCAGCGTTTAAATAAGAAAACCAGTACCAAGTCCCACATAGAACAGGTAGGGGACGGCGCACGGTACGTGGTCTTGAAACCAGCGGGATACCCGTTACGAAGCCAGCTTCACGAATATCCCGAGATATCCGAAACCAGTGTTTTCGAGTTCTATGCCCGTGAGCAGTGGAGTGGTTTTGTGGTAGAGTCAGGTGAATATCTATTTGACCGCAGGATGTTCCCTGATTTTGCGTTCAAGGTAATAGATGTGGTACCCGAAGGTAGTGTAATCAGCAACTCAACAATGTTTGTAGTAGATGACATCAAGACAGAAGAGTTAATGCCCGAGATGTTCAGCGAAATGAATTTTAAAGATGTGATAGGTCAGGATGGGGCCAAACGTAAGTGCAGGCTTATCATGAAGTTCCTTGACGATCCTGATGGTTTTGGCAACTGGGCTCCCAGGAATGTACTCTTCTACGGCCCCTCAGGTACAGGTAAGACCATGCTGGCAAAAGCACTGGCAAATGAATCCGAAGTCCCCATCATTCCAATAAAGGCCACACAACTTATCGGTGAGTTCGTAGGTGACGGTGCCAGGCAACTGCACTCACTATATGACAGGGCAGAAGAACTGGGACCCTGTATAATCTTCATTGATGAAGTGGATGCTATTGCCCTGGACAGGCGCTTCCAGGAGTTAAGAGGGGATGTGATAGAGATTGTCAATGCACTGCTTACAGAGATGGACGGCGTGGAAAAGCGGGAAGGAGTATGCACCATAGCTGCCACAAACAGGGTAGAGTCCCTGGATACTGCCGTAAGGAGCCGCTTCGAGGAGGAGATAGAGTTCATCATGCCGGATAAGGATGAAAGGCTGGCCATACTCAATTCCAATATATCATCCTTCCCTATTGCACTGGAAAGTGATATAAATATCAAGTTGCTTGCCGAACGGACACATGGTATGTCGGGCCGTGACCTTGTCGAAAAAGTGTTGAAGACCGCCCTTCATGCCGCCATTATCGAGGACAGCCAGGTAACGAACCAGCACCTTGACGATGCTATCAAGAGAGTAGAGGGTTCAAATCCTTTCAAGAACTCTGATGAAGGAATGTTCAGATAGGGCAGATGAAACAAAGACAACTGGAGATACTTTTAGAACAGGTGGCAGTCTTTGAGTCACCTTCACCGTCCCTTGAACAGTACACCACTCCGGCAACCATTGCTGCCGAACTCCTGTATTTTGCCTTGATGAAGGGTGACCTTGTGGATACTGTTTATGACCTGGGATGCGGGACCGGTATCCTGGCCATTGGTGCGGCCCTGGTGGATGCACCCACTGTTGTTGGATTTGATATAGACATGGATGCATTGATAACGGCCAGGCAAAGTGCAAAAAAGCTGGGCGTGGATGTGGAGTTCGTGTGCTCCGGTATCCAGGATGTGCCTGGCAGGGCCCATACTGTGATCATGAACCCTCCTTTTGGTGCACAGGTAAGGGGGAATGACAGGCCATTTTTAGTTCGGGCGCTTGAAGTGGCGGATGTGATATATTCCATCCACAATGAAGGAAGTTATGAGTTCATCAAAAAGTTCATTAGTCCTGCGGTCATTACAGACCGGTATAAAGTCGGTTTTCCTTTAAGACGAACGTTTAAGTTCCACAAAAAGGATATTGAAGTTGTTAATGTAGAAATATACCGGATAGAAAACATGTCCTGATTGGAAGACCATTACCAGCTAACCTTTATTTGAAGATAAGATTGGTCAAGGATGTCCGGACATCAAAATCACTACGAGGGATTATCATTAGAATCAAGAGGAAAAAGTCAGTATCACGCAGGAAATTGGGAACAACTACTACTGCGGTAGATATGGAAGTACAGGAAGAGGTTTCCAGTGAAGAGGGAGAAATGGTGGAAGAAGTAGAAAAGGTGAAAGGGGTAGAAAAATTGGAAGACGAATCCATTGAGGTCCCTGGAAAACCGAAAATTCCAGCAAAACCTGCAGAGGTGCAGGAAACCGGGGAGTTCGTACTACCTGGGGATATGATCGGGACAGCAGAGGAATTCATTTCCAACAATAATACTTTCAAATATGGTGGGAATATTTATTCTTCGGCCACAGGCCAGGTCAGGATCAACAACAAAACCCGTGCCATTTCAGTGGTTCCAAAGACTGATATACCGCCCATGATAAGAAATGGTGACGTGGTCATAGGCCGCGTGAATGACCTCAGGAGTTCGGTGGCCCTTGTGGAGATCGCCATGTTAGAAGGCAAAGGCGAGAGGGAAATTGTAAATATCCAGCCCGCTGCCATACATGTGTCCAATGTAAAGGACAGTTATGTTAAGTCGCTGGATTATGAGTTCAGCCCCTTTGATCTTGTCAGGGCAAAGGTAATTGACGTGAAAGCCATGAGGCTGAGCACATCCGGTAACAATTTAGGTGTGATCAAGGCATACTGCAGCAAGTGTAATGTTGACATGGAAAAACAGTCAAATAACGGGAATAAGGGAAGTAAGTTGAAATGTCCTGTCTGCGGGAATATTGAATCGAGAAAGCTGGCTGCGAACTATGGCATTTTTTCCACATGAGGGGATAGAAAATGAAACTTAAAGTTATTGATAAAACAGATACTGAGGTCAGGATTGAGATCGGTGACGAAAGTCATACATTGCTGAACAGTTTGAAGACACTGCTGCTGAATGACCCCAGGGTGGAACTGGCAACATACCATATTGAACATCCTACCATCACCGAACCTATCCTGTTTGTGAAAACAAAGGATGTGGACCCTATCGTTGCCATTAAAGAGGCATCCGACAGGCTTGTTGAGGTCTTCGAAGAGTTCAAGAACGTTTTTAATGATAAAGCCAGCATGTAATTTATGCACATCAAGCCCGAGATAAGGATTATTGGTATCGACGATTCATCATTACATACCGACCGGGTGATGATCGTTGGTGCTGTGTTCAGGGGAGGTGAATGGCTTGACGGTGTGCTGCGCTCCCACATCACTAAAGACGGTACTGATGCCACTGATACCATAATCAGGATGGTGACAAAGAGCAAGCATTTCGGGCAGGTAAGGGTGCTGATGCTGGATGGCATCACTTATGCGGGTTTTAATGTTGTTGATATTACGGCAGTATTTGAGAAAAGCGGT
Source organism: Candidatus Methanocomedens sp. (assembly GCA_009649835.1). Lineage (GTDB taxonomy): Archaea > Halobacteriota > Methanosarcinia > Methanosarcinales > Methanocomedenaceae > Methanocomedens_A. Next base: position 12,110 of record PYCK01000196.1, read on the forward strand.
ATTCCCGTTATCGTGGTGATGCGTGACTATCCCGACCTTGACCGCATCCGGGCCGCCCTGGAGCACCTGAGCGACCCCGGGCCCAGGTGGGATGTCATAAAACGGGCGGGCGAGATACATAAGGTTACAACCCGCGAGGGTGGGAATCCGGTCTATTTGCAGCGCTGTGGAATAGAGCTGGAGGATGCCAGGGAGATCGTGCGGATGTCCTCTACTCACAGCAATATCCCGGAACCACTGCGGGCGGCGCATCTTATTGCCACTGGTATCGTGTGCGGGGAATCCACAGGTAAGGCGTGAAGTCGTGACCCTGGCAACGTGACCTTGTCATCGTGACCTTGACATTTATTTTTCTTCCACTTCAAATTGTGAGACATCCAGGAACCAGTATCCGTCTTCCAGTATCTTCTCGCTTTCCACGATCTTCAACCTGTGCCTGAATAACGGACCGTCAATGACAAAGGTGTGGAACTCACCGTCCTCGCCGCATGGGTCAATGGCACTGTTGTACCTGTGAAGGTCTCTTACAAATTTGTGGTCTATAGTGCGTCCCAGCCACTCCTTGCCAAGCAGACCGGCTTTCACACTGACTATTATGGTCTTAAACCCGGAATCTACCAGATCTGATATGATCTGCTCAGAATTACGCTTCCACAGCGGCATTATTAGCTTTACACCCAGGTCATTGCATATTCTGTCCACAAGGTTGTCATGGGTCTGGATATGCCCGAACACTGCGCCTTCTATTGCCGCATTGTTGTCATTCAATTCCTGTACAACTTTCTTGAATTCCTGTTCGTAGGATACAAAGTCTGTCAGTATGGACGGGATTCCAGTGGCTTGCATCTGGGCAGACAGGAGTTTAGGATTGATGGTATGGGAGCCTTTCTTTTTTGTGTCCCTGAAATTCAGGAGATGGGTTACATTGAAACCGTCTGACATGGCCCGGTAGCATGATAGGCAGCCGTCCTTCCCGCCTGTCCATGAAACCACGACGTTGGATTTTGGTTTTGGTTCCAAGGTGGTTATGGGATTCATTTTTGAGGTATGATTGATATTTTAGAACGGTCCTGATCAATAAAAATCGGTAAAAAGAAATCCTCTCACTCATATATCAGCATTTGATCAGTTACTTCAAAATATTTATCAGCAGCTGAGATCAACTCTGGTCTTGTATTTTCAATAAATGATACTATTTCGACTTTCACGCCTTTGGATTGAAGTGCATAGACAAGTGGTACAAAGTCACTGTCGCCTGTTAAGATTACCATAACATCTACTTTATCGGCAAGCGAAAAAGCATCGATTGCAATTTGCATATCCCAATCTGCTTTGATGGAACCGTCAGGAAGTCTTCTGGGTGTTTTGGATTTTACTTCAAAACCAAGATTTTCCATAAATTGAACAAATTTTGACTGGTCTATTCCTTCGGGCGAGACGTTGTATATGATTGCCCTGGTAATTTCCCTTGATATCATTGAATCTATGACTACACTATAGTCCGGCTTTGCGCCCCTTGCTTTTGCTGATAAGTATATGTTCTGTCCATCGATGAGGATGGCTGTTCTTTGTCTGAATTTGTTTTCATCTTTTTGATACATAGGAATGCCTGAGTTGTTTATATTCCTCGGACTAATTTATACTTTATGTATCGGTTTGATATTTATTTTGTAAAGCAGGTATTGGGTAATGACATGCCAGTGTGTGATGTGATATGGATTTTTGTGCAAGTATAGAGGACCGCAGAACAATGAATGGCACTTTTCAGCTATGGATATCATCCAGATTTTAACAGACAGAGAGACCCCATTCTCGGTTCCAACCGGGGTACAATTTGTACCCCCCTTGAACTCATAACTCTCCATTGAAAATTAAGGGTGAATAAAAGCTACAATAAACCTAACAAATACGAAGAAAATCACATGGTTACAGTTTGTAACCAACTTAAATTGTTATCAAGAAATAGTAAATAAGTCAGTCAAACGTTGCGATGGTACACCCAACCGCAGCAGAGCTGCAGGGTTTAACGATTAAGATTAATGTCTTGAACGAGACATTTAATGTGGGCAAGGAGTTCATCAGTGAATATGTCCGGGCTACGATTTGCTTGAGAAAACAAAGGTTAGAGGTCTATTATAGAGCACAAGATCAGGATGTTGCTGTGCTGATAAAAGAATTTGAGTATAATGTGAATGAAGAGATTAGGCCGATTCGAGATGACATTTGGAAGGTTTGTTGATTTGTTGAAGATGTATTGACACATTTAAGGTAGTTATTTATAGGGAATAAAAGAATAATTTAGGTGAGAAACTGACGAAGATAGGGTATAAAACCCAAAAATCCGGTAAACAATCCAAATCTGAACAATCTCATGAGTTTCTGTGTCTGTGTGCCAATGATCACTATAAACTGTGGCGCACATTATGAGGTCACATTCGTGCAATGGAGAGGGCATGTATGAAGTTAGCGAGAATAATATGACACAAGATGTTGATTCGTACTTCAAGTCGGCGTTCCATCAGATAAGGTCTGCTCCGGGGCTTATAATCCCGTCACTCATCTCCAGTGCGCTCTCTTCCGCGGTTGGGTGGGCGATTATACTTACTGTTCTGGTACTCTCGTTACCCCTTCTGGCAGAGGTTGCACCAATTGTAGAGCAAAACCAGGATTTGATCTCTGAAATCATCGGGGAGGAGCATCTCGAGGACGATATCGATCCAAAGATAGAAGAGTTGGTAGAAGAGTTTTCAGGTCTGGTTCCGGTGATGATCGGCTTATTCATCATGTTCTTGATTGTATTATGCGTGATAGGGATCATCTATTTTGCTTTGTACGCATGGGTTTATGCAGGAACTATCGGATATCTCTGGCAGGGGATCACGACCACAACGGATTTTAGGAATTTTTTATATTATGCTAAAAAATATTCATTTCGGATTATGGGTTTATGGATATTGGTGTATATATTTTCCATCGTATTGTTTTTGGTGCCATTTTTCATTCTGGTATTCGTCCCTTCGCCAGCCAACATTGCAATATTCGTCCTCTCGATCATACTGTGCATCATCCTGTGGCTCGTGGTTATGGTATTACTGTTTTTTGCTGAAGAATGTATCGTGATAGAAGGTATGGGTGTAATAGGCTCGGTTAAACGGAGCAAAGATATAGTTACTGGAAACATCGGGTCTGTCTTGATTTTTATCCTTATCCTTATCGTTGCCTTCATAGCGTTTTTTGTCATAGAGAGTATTTTTGAAGTTATTGCACTTTTATTCAATTCCAGTCTTACGCCTTTCTTTATGTTGTTCATTATAGTTATTCTGGTTCCATGGATACAGCTATCCAAGTTAAATTTCTTCCTCGATAGAACCGGAGTAGAAGTCAAGGAGATGGACAAAGAGATCGAGATTATCAAGACTGTGAGGGAATTCATAGCAAGATCGCCATATATTTTGATTGATTTTATCAGGAAGAATAAAGTGTATCTTCTGGCAGCGCTTTCTGTTTACGGGATCGGTATCGGTATAGGGTATTATATAGGGCATTCGTTCTTTTTTTTAAGCGAGGAAACCATAATGGTTTTATCAGAGGGTTGGGAAGAGCAAAGATGGCTTGGCCCATACATCTCAATGCCCTTGATCGATACAATATATTATTTTTCAAATAATATCGGTGTATCGATGAACCTCGGGTTAAGTGGCATCTTCCTTGGAGTGCCCACCATAGCAGGCGGAATAGTCAATGCAGCCATAATCGGGATGTTTTACGGGATAGTCCCGGCAGAAACTGCAACAGCGTTTATTGCAGTGCACGGCATCCCTGAATGCATGGCGCTCGTGATCGCCACAGCCGCCGGCATAAAGCTGGGCGTGAAAATTATGGGGAGTCCGGAGAACGGAGATGAGGCTCTCATGGAAACACTTGAGGTCGTGCTGGCTACATCGCTATTGCTATGCATAGCCGCGTTTTTGGAGGCGTTTGTCACCCCGATAGTGATTTCACTGATGTTTTGAAGCGGACGAAACGTATGGGATCAGCATCTACGGTCATCACCGGGCACGGTATTGTCTTGTGACCTTATCAGGAGTTCTTGCGATCTGTGTTCTGCTGAACAGCGCCGTAGGCAGCAGTACCGCAGTCGTCAACCGCTTTCATAAATGATTGGGTCAAAGGGCACGATCTCAAAAACCAGTTATTTCAATAGGGATATCAAAAATATCATGCTATGTAGTATATTTCTTACCCAGCGACCGTGCAAACTCCATGCTGCCGCAGACCTTCCCCTGGAAATTAACAATGGCAGCCGAAACCTCCCCGTCCTCAACCACCAGCTCGGCCGCACTGGGTTCGGACTGCCTGGGCGAAGTGGGGCTGCCCGGGCACAATAGGGTGATATCCCCGCATTTGTGCAGCCGGGGCCTGTGGATGTGCCCGAAGACCAGCAGGTCAACTTCCAGTTCCCTGGCAAAATAACCCAGTCCCGTCATATCAACTACCGAGAGCTGGCCGCGGTGTGTCACACCGATACGGACGCCTTCGGCCTCGAAGGTGGTATGCTCTGGCAGTAGCTGCCTGATTTTTTGAGAGTCTGTGTTGCCTGCCACACCCACCAGGTTGTTGATATCCTGCAATTCATTATAACACTGCAAGGACACGAAATCCCCTGCATGGATTATCATATCAGAAGAGGCCAGCATGTCCAGTAGGGGCTGGGGTAGTATTTCAATAGGCTGGCCTGGCCTTAAATGGGTGTCAGAGATAACAGTTATTTTCATGAATGGATAATTCACATGCAATTTGATAATACTTACCACAGGAGAATATCTGCTGGAGAAGGGATATGAACAGGGGATGGAAACACTCGCATCAGGTGGGCCAATCTTTTGTAATCTGGTCGTTTAAAGAAAAAAATATTGTCAAATTTAATATACCTCTACAATTAAAACGATAGGCTACTTCAAGCATCAGAAGTTGCAC
>PYCK01000197.1:0-7222 GCA_009649835.1 Candidatus Methanocomedens sp.
TTATAGTTAAGAACCTAATATTGATACTAATGTCTTAACGTTTTGATCTTCAGACCATATAAATTTTTCCACAGAGGACTCAGAGAAATATTGTTTGGTTTTTAAATGTATAGGAAAGTATAAACGCATTTCGATATCGATATAGGTGATTTTCTTAGTTTCAATCATATCTTTTGACAGGATTTACTGGATTTACAGGATTGGATCGTATCCTGTCAATCCTGTTCATCCTGTCTGAAATTTACATTTTCTCGACCACTATTGCTTCAATCTTTCAACAATCCGGCGCTTCTTATCAATAGCTGCCAGGGCAGCATTATCAATCTTGCTACACATTTGTTTAAAGTCCATGGGCTCATCCTCGCCTACCAGTTTTTTTATCGGTGTGTATGCAGACTCCCTGAACCTGGGAGAAAAGTCCACAATTTCGCCATTGATCTCAATTCTGGCACCTGAACCCTCCACGACCTCTCCTATCACATCTGCCGCAATGTCCTTTGACCTGAGTACCCCGATGATGTCATCTGCAGCACCGGGCGGTGCAATGATGAGAAGTGCATCCAGGGATACACCCAGGTAATCGATCTCCAGTTCTTCCAGCATAGACAGCACTGACGGGTTTACCAGCGGCCGGATACGGTCTTCCTTAAACACAAGTTCTACTCCGGCGGTTCGGGAAATTTCCTTTGCATCACCCCGCACACCCCCGTTTGTCACATCGGTCATGGCATGGATACGTTCCAGCAATCCGGCATCCATGATGGCCTCACATGCCTCGATGAACTTGATATTGATAGTCTCTTCCACAATATCATGTCTATCATAATACAGGGCAGTGGTGGAGATGGTGCCTCCGCCCGCCCCTTCTGTCATCAGTACCAGATCACCGGGCTCTGCTAATATCCTGGCAGAGATGGTCCGGGTTATACCCACTGCACCAACACCGCCTGTCATACGTTCACCTATGACCATATCCCCGCCAATGCGCAGGGTGCTGCCTGTTATCAGCGGCACACCTGTTAGTTCGGCCACTGCCGTAATACCTGCAATGTGGTCGAATATCCTGCCCACGTCCCCGTCATCAGCCAGATGGATATCAGACAGCATGGCCAGCGGCCTGGCCCCCATTGCATATATATCACGTAAGGCCGCCCTTGCCACATGGAATCCTGCCAGGAAGGGGTAATCACTAAGCCTGCTGTGGATGCCGTCCACTGTCAGTACAACGTACTCGCCGCTGCCTGCCTTGACCACGCCCGAATCGTCCAGGTGTGAGGAATCCACTTCAGCCGTTGTCTTGCCTATCACCCGGGCTATTTGCTCATGGGTATAGAAATCCCCTGCACCCCGGCTGCCCACGCCGAACTGTCCCATGGTAATGCCTGATGTGACAGGTTCAAGTATCTCACCCTTCGGTTCCAGGGTAGCATTGGCTTCCACCATGACAGCATGGGCCAGTTCCCTTGCATGGTGTTCGGTTACCTTATCACCCTTGATCTCAAGTATCCGCCGGGTCAGCCTCTCCGTAATCTGGCCCTCGTTCTCACCCGATAACAATGCTCGCTTTGCATAACCTTCAATGTCCATTAACAAGTGGATGCATATACTGATTATTAAAGTTTCGTTAAAATTTCAGTGACTTTTTAATTTATTCTGTATCAATGGGTCATGGCAAAAAAAATTAACCGCAGAGGACGCGGAGGATCGCAGAGGGTTGTTGTTTTTCTCTGCGTGCCTCTGCGCTCTCTGCGGTTTTTTGAATAGTCCCAGAAAATAATAAAAAGTCTCAAATATCAGGATAAAATTACCACACAAAGGCAACATCTTTCATTTCCCTGTTGCCTGAGAGGTCTTTTAAGATAGCCAGTACTTCCTCAGTTGTGATATCTCCTGCCCTCATGCTCATGCGGATAACCTGCTCAACCTCTACCTGGCCGGAAGCCCCAAGGAGCCTGACAATACGCCGCACAGTATTCTTCTGCCACTCATATTCCCTTGTCTGGAAGGTTCTTATGGAACGCAGGAAATCTATCTTCCTGAACTCGGGCCAGTAAGGCGCACAGAAATAGGCAGCACATTCATTGCCGTTAGCCTGCCAGGGCAGGAAATTGGACATCCTCTCATCGCCACCGGTCCTGATGATCAGGTCAACATCCGGGACTGCCAGACTGGTGGAGGGATACAGGTGGGATGAGATGATCTCCTCGTCAATATCAGACACCTTAAGCTGGCCGCTTTTTACCTTTTGGGCGAGCACTCTTGCGGTATCCACGATCTCCTGGCGGCCTCCATAGGCCATGGCAATGTTCAGGTACATACTATCGTAATTCCTTGTGATGGTCTCGGCCTGCCTTGCTGTTTCCTTTAATCCGGCAGGTAACAGGTCAATATTTCCCAGTATCCTGACCCGCATCCTTCTCTCATGAGTACGCTCATCCTGCATTAGTTTCTCCAGCTTGATACCTATAAGCTCGAAGAGTTTCTGTTTTTCCTGGTCTGACCGGTTCTGGTTCTCAGTAGAAAAGGCATAGACTGTTATTTGCTTCACACCCAGTTCATAGCACCAGTCAAGGACGTTTTCTGTTGTGTTGGCACCCAGGTTATGCCCCTGCCAGACGGTCATGCCCAGCTTTTTTGCATACCTGCGGTTCCCGTCCATGATTATGGCTATATGTTCGGGAACCCTGAACTCTTTTATTTCCTTGGTGAGCAGGTATTCATACCCTGAATAAAGAACTGTATCAAATGTTTTTTTTAATGTAACAAGACCATTACTCATATTAGGGGTTATATATAATCAGGCATACAAATACTTATTTATTAACAAATATTTATTAAAATGATTGGACTGTAGTTTAAGTGAGGCTTGTTAAAAAATATGGTGTTGTCACTCTAAAACCCTGTCGATGATGGCACAGCCTCTATATACTATACCATCAAACGTTGCAGTACAAGAAAACCCCCTCATAGGGTGCAAATTAATTTTAGCTATGACTAAGCATCGGATGTTTCCAGTCAGGTAATTTGCTTCCACAACTTTTATCCCGATTCAGAATGGTATATCGTCCAATTATTATGCATGATACATTAATAGAACAGGCAAGGAGAGGGAATACAACTCCCGAAATAAGCAAAGCCGCCCAAAAAGAGGGCATCAAACCCGCCAGGCTTACCACCCTGGTGGCACAGGGCAAAGTCGTTATCCCGAAGAACATATTGCATGAACACGTCCGGCCGGTGGCAGTAGGAGAATGTGTCTCTACAAAGGTGAATGCAAATATCGGCACATCCGGGGCACATGCTGATGTGGATGAAGAGATGCAAAAAGCCAGGACTGCAGTTAAGTACGGTGCCGATGCGGTTATGGACCTTTCTACAGGTGATGATATCGATGAGGTAAGGCGCAGGCTTATTAAGGAGATAGATGTGCCCATAGGCACAGTACCTGTATACCAGGCAGCCAGCAATTGCACCTCAGTTCCTGATATGACCACTGACGACATGTTCAATGCCATCCGGCTACACGTTAAGGACGGAGTGGACTTTATTACCGTCCATGCCGGAGTTACGCTCAATGCACTGGACCAGTTACGATCGCACGGCAGGATACTTGATATTGTCAGCCGGGGCGGGTCGTTCCTGGCATCATGGATGATTCACAACGATCGTGAAAATCCCTATTATGCCGAGTTCGACTACCTGCTCGATATTGTAAAGGAATATGATGTCACCCTGAGCCTGGGCGATGGCATGAGGCCCGGATGTATAGCAGATGCTTCGGATGGTGCCATGTTCCAGGAGGTCATCACCCTGGGCGAACTTGTGAGAAGGTCAAGGGATGCAGGAGTGCAGAGCATGGTGGAAGGACCCGGGCACGTACCTCTGGACGAGATCATCTCAGGCGTAAGGTCGATCAAACACATTTGCGGCGGCGCACCGTTGTACCTGCTTGGGCCGCTGGTCACTGACATTGCCCCGGGCTATGACCATATCACTGCCGCCATAGGCGGTGCTGTGGCAGGGATGGGGGGAGCCGACTTTTTGTGCATGACCACACCCTCCGAGCATCTGGCACTGCCAAATGCAGAGGATATCAGGGAAGGTGCCGTGGTCACCAGGATCGCTGCCCATGCCATAGACCTGATAAAAGCGGGACAACGTCAGCGTGCAAGGGATATGGATGAGAAAATGGCAAATGCCAGACATGAACTGGACTGGGAAAAACAGCTAAACCAGGCGATCGACCCCGAGCGGGCAATCCGTATACACGCAAGGTGCAAGGACGTAGAAACCTGCAGCATGTGCGGTGAACTGTGCTCCATCAAGATCATGAAGGATGTATTGGATAAGAAATGAACACTTGGATCCGGTCGGCCCTGTTGTTATTTTTTTGCTCTTATTCTGTGACTTTTTAATTTATTCTGGATAAATGGATCGTGGCAAAAAAGATTCACCGCAGAGGACGCAGAGAGGCGCAGAGATGTGTTATTTTTCTCTGCGTGCCTCTGCGCTCTCTGCGGTTTTCTGAATCGTCCCAGTAAATAATAAAAATTCTCCTTATTCTTGCTTGTTCTTATATGAGCGTACACCCAGAACAACCACTATCAAAAATACAACCACAAACCCTATCAAGAGCACGTTGCCGAATTTTTCTACACTGGACACTGCCGGCAGGGTCTCCACCTGTATCTTGATATTATCAGAGATCCTGTCGTGACCGTCCACATCCTCATACTTGATCTCACTGTTTATGCCATACATCTTGGTTGTGGCTGTATCATCCACTTTCAAGTTGAATTTGGCAAGGGCACTTTCACCCGGTGCCAGTGAACCGATAAATGCCTGGTCATCAGTTGTACTGAAAGGGTCAGATACACTGATCCTCACCGTTGCATCAGTAACAGGCAGCTCACCTACATTTTTGTACGTGACATACAACAGATTTTCCTCATCTGCCACCATGTTACCGCTGATTTCAATTACTTCAAAATCGGCTTCATCCTTAACCATTACCGCTATGGTCAAATTCTGGCTCTTGATCTCGTACCACAGCCCCACTTCAAGATCCGTCACATCACCCTTTTCGGTCTCATCCTCCCCGCTGATCTGGACATTTTCCTGGTATCCGTATAACAGGTTCAACAAAAGCGGATGCACACCTGCCGGAGCATTCTTGGCAATCTCTATGGTGAATTGGACCGGCTCTTCAGTTTGCTGGCCTGATATCAGTGAACCTGCCTCCTGGTATCCGGTCTTTACTTTAACTGCAGGGTCAAGGGATACGAGAGTGGCTATAATCCCTATGGCTGTGGTCTTTTGCGCTTCGTAGTTCATCTCGGTCTTCTGTAGTTTTACTTCAAGATCATCATCAGTATCTACACTGTTTTCAGACTTGAAGCCTGTGATCAGCCCCCGGTTCATAAGATTGATATTCACAGTTACAGTGTCCCCTCTGTAAAATTCTCCGTCCCCAAGCAGGGATGCACTGATATTAGGTCCACCGTATACTGTATAGTAATTATCACCCACATCGAAATATTCCGGGAACACCGCCTGTGCAGGCACAGTTAAGATCAGTAGTGATATAGCGGCGAATAAGATCATCTGAACATCTTTTTTGTAATTCATGCCTGTTCCTCTAATTCCTCTATTTATTCATATTTTTTAAGATTTCGTAAAACATTCACGATAATGAAGATCAGTAAGATTATCACTCCTGCAAAAGCCAGCTCGAAAGCCCCTATCTTCCTTTCTGCTATTTCAAGGGGTACACTTACTTCAAGGTTGTCCGATATTGTAATTTCTCCCTGTTCATCATAATACTTTATTTCACTATCAATACCGTAGGTTTTAATTACGGCATCGGAATCTGCAAGAATGTTAAATCTTGCAGTCCGGCTCTCACCAGGCGCCATGGTACCCAACCGCACAACCGACTGCCCGATACTTAGCGGGCGCATCACAACCATCCTGACAGTGGCATCTTCGGCTGTGAGTTCGCCTGTATTCTTGTATGTAACATCAATAGTCTGTGTCTCACCGACCACAAGGTTACCTGAAATTCCAGTCACTTCGAATTTCGGAGATGCCTTTACATAGACGGGGATGAGCAAGGTCTTGTTGGCACTATTGTAATGGCTAATGTGGTCCATACCAGTAAGACCAAGACGCACCACGTTGTTTGTGGTTATACGTACCTGACTCTGGTACTGGTATGATACGGGAAGCTGAAGGTAATAAGCACCTGCTGGTGCCTTATTTGATATGGTAATAGTAAATGTCAGCGGATGCTCTGGTATTTTCCCTGGAAAAAGGGATTCCATTGTCCGGATACTGGTATCCGGTTTTACTTCAATATATGGTGTCCCGGATATCATTTCTACTTTAATTCCCACTGCTGTGGTGCGGCGCATTTCATATTCCAGTTCTTTCATGGAAAGCAAATAGTCATCTTTGTCTGTTCCTACGCTTGTGTCATATTTAAAGCCGTAGATGGCGCCTTTGTTTACAATATTTACTTTAAGTTGCACAGTTTCACCCCGCTCAAATTCAGGGTCGCCCAGTAACGAGGCATACATATCAGGAGTGCCAAAGCTGTTATAATAGTTCGTAGAAAAAACATAATTGGGGAGTAACAGGTCTGAAAAATCATCACCATTATCGCCATTATCATCTGCAGCAACTGGCAACATGTAGCCAGCAAGCGCAGACAGCACAAGTACTGCAGTAAATGCTGAAAATGATAACGTTCTCCTCATACCTGCACGATTACGTACTCCGTTCATTGAGCATCCACATCCGGTGAATTGAATATAAATCTATCCCTATGTCTGGTATTATTAGTATGGACTGCTTTTTTCCTCTCCCGCCACTCATCCAGCTTCACGATAACGGCAGGAAATACCATAAAGGTCGCAAGTAGTGCCAGTGCCACATCCATCACTGTCACAAGACCAAAGTTGCTGTTCATGGAAAATGGCGAGGCGATAAGTGCAGAAAAGCCAACAAGGGTGGTCAGGCCCGATGCGAATATGGCCTTTCCGATCTTGGCACTTGCTGCACACATTGCCTTCGCCGGGTCTGCACCTTTATCCTTTTCTTCATAGTACCTCTCCATCATCAGTATGGCATATTCCGATCCCACTCCCAGGATCAGGGCTCCCAGGGTGGCGGTCATGGGTGTATATTCCAGGCCAGTGAAATACATGATACCGCCCGCCCA
>PYCK01000197.1:7322-14174 GCA_009649835.1 Candidatus Methanocomedens sp.
CCCAGGATCAGGGCTCCCAGGGTGGCGGTCATGGGTGTATATTCCAGGCCAGTGAAATACATGATACCGCCCGCCCATCCGATTACCATGAACATGGTGACAACAGGGGTAAGGGCCTTAAGCCAGTCCCGGTATATCACAAGTAAGCCTGCAAACACCAATATAAGCCCGGTAAGGGTCATTGCCACCCGGCCTGAAGTGAGTGACCATATCACTGTGGTAAATACCACTGAATTCCCTGTTATTGTCACTTCCACTCCCGGCGGAGGGGACATCCATGCAATATCCTCCCGTACTATATCTGTTAATTCACTGACACCTGTTAAGCCTATATCATTGATGGCATTTCCTATGCCAAAGTCCAGCAGCAGCATATTCTTGCCGTGAACGTAGCGGTCCTTTTGCATCTGCGGTACCTGCTGGTACAATCGTTCTATATCAGCGCTGTTATCAGGTATGGTGCCCCCGTTCATTGATTTAATAATGGGTACAATGCTCGATGCATCGTATATGTGCGCCCTTCTTTCAACTTCGTGTTCGCTGAATTCATCCATCCACCTGAGTACTTCGGGGTCAGCCGAATCATCCACTTTTATTATGATGTTCAAGGCATCGGTCCCACCTATGATGTCGCCCAGATGGGTCAGATCGATAAGCGCGGGCATATCCTGGGGCACAAAGGTTTTCACATCTGTCTGGATGGGGACGAATGAGTCTACATACAGGCCGGAAAAACACATCAGCCCTGCAATCCCCAGGACAAGGATGGGATGTTTTATTGAAATGGCAGTAGTCCTTTTCAGGAATTGTTCGATCTTGCTATCCTTTGGACCAGAGCCTGCAATTTGTGATTGTTGTTTTAGTTTAGGAGAGTTACTGTTGAGTTTATTGTGCTTATTATGGTTAATGTGGCCATTTTTGTTATTTTTATTATTTTTCTTTTTTATGAGGGTATCAAGTCCGTATATTACAGTCACACCCACGAACAGTGAGGATAAAAAGCACATGATTATACCGATTAGCAGCAGTTTCCCGAAATCCTGGATCATGGGGACTGATGAGGTAAAAAGTGAAAAGAAGCCCAGTCCGGTAATCGTCAGTGCGATAAGCACTGCCGGGCCGGTGTGTTTGATGGTCTCGATAACAGCCTGCGCTTCATCCTCGCCCCGTTCAAGTTCTTCTTCTATCCGGTTATGGAACTGGATGGCGTAATCTATGCCAAGCCCTATCAAAATAGGAAATGCTGACATTGAGACCATGCTAAGGGGGATTTTCAGATACCCCATGGCTCCAAAGGTGTAGATGATACCAAGAAGTACAATGGGGAGGGGCAGGAGTTTCCAGCGGACATGCCTGAACGCCAGGTACAGCACTACTACCATGAGCAATGCCGATATCATTAGCAAAGGAACCATGCTTGAAGTCATCTCATTATTCATTGCAATCATGAACGCGGGGTCTCCTGTCACAATGACACCATATGCAGGCGGAAAACCCGATTGTTCAGCTGCTATTTCGGTCTCGCGCAGTATCTCAATTTTTTCGTTATCAGTGGAGTCCCCTGCCATCTCCACCCATACTATAGTATGGGTATCATCAGGGAGGAGCATGCCAATATCGGATGACCGGTTTGCTATGATGGATTGTATCTCTCCCTGGCTGTCAGGAATTATGTGCTGGCCTGTCATCTGGTAGTTAGTATCCTTGATAACCGATGCCGCACTGGCAGTCCCTACCACCCCGGGTATGGTCTTTACTTGCTGTTGAAGCCTGTCAATAGCTTTTAGCAACTCAGGTCTTGTTACGTCTCCGCCCTCGACAAGTACGGCTATTGATTCGGTTGCAAAAATTCTCAGGTAGAGGTGGTCATAGTCCTGGTACAGTTTTGAAGTTTTTTCTACAAAGGTTTCTGTGCCCGATTCCATTTCGATGTTCTGTGCGCCGTGTATTGAAATCACTATGAGGAGTATTGCTAACAGGACAATTGGTAAGGTATTGTCTTCGATAAAAATGCCTAATTTGCGAAATGTGTCCTTTATGTTTGGTTCACCTTCGGTTGAAAACTGTAGATATTACTTGTACGATATTCGATTAATAGAACATTGTAATTGCGATGAATATATAAATAAATTATTAAAATGGTGAAAATGTGAAAAAACAAACTAATTTTTACAATTCATACTCTAAAACTCAATTGAAGACGAATCACCAATATTAAGTGAATTATGTTTCCCCACAAGGTTGGTATCATCACCAATAATAGACGATTGCAGGTTTACCTTTGAGATATGCGTTCTGGACCCGATGACACTGTTTGATATAATGGAATTCTTAATGATCGTATCACTTGCAATAGAAGCATAAGGCCCCACAACCGAATTCACTACCCTGACATTATTCCCGATAGCCACCGGATGTATAATAACCGAATCAACGATATCATAGGTGCCATTGGAATTTTCTTTCTCGTCCAGCAACACCCGGTTCGTCTCAAGCAGGGACCCGGCATGACCGCAATCGTACCAGCTGGATACAGTAAAGGTCTTGAGCCTGCTACCGCGCTTGATCATCTCCTGCAATGCATCTGTCAACTGGTACTCCCCCCGCGTCCTGATGTTATTGTCAAGCATCCAGTCCAGTACATCAAACAACTTCGGGGTATCCTGGATAAAGTACACACCCGCAATACCCAGGTTCGATGCCGGACGTAAGGGTTTTTCCTCCAGGTGTTTAATGCACGATGATTCAGCTTCCAGTTCGACAATACCGTATTTTTCCGGTTCGTCAACTTCCCTTACACCAATAGAACCCGAACAATGCCCGTTATTCTTATGCTGCTTATAGAAATCCAGGTATCCGGCTTTGAATATCATATCCCCAAGTGCGATCATGATATCAGAATCACCCACTGCTTCCCTGGACAAATATATGGAGTGCCCAAGCCCCTGTCTTTCATTCTGGTCAATATACCGTATGTTGAATATATCGTTGTAATGCTCATCCACATACGATATCAACTGTTCCTTCCTGTATCCGACGATCAGTATGACCTCTTCAGGTTCAAGCTCGATCATCCGGTCCAGGATATGGCCGATAATGGGCTTGCCGGCAATATATACCATAGGCTTTGGCTTGGTGTGGGTATGAGGAAAAAGGCGTGTTCCAGTGCCGGCAGCGGGTATGATCACTTTCATGTTTATCTTTCAAGCATTTGTTGAGATGTTTTAAGATTTTTAATATGAAATTAAACTAAATGTATATATAACCAGTGGAATTTGTGAAAATGAAATTGAAAACAAGAATATTCCCGCATCAATAACCACTATTGAATCAGGAATGTTTTTAAACTATTAGAGTAACATAAAATATAGAGTTAGGTTTCTATGACATTTGTTTTCCAAAATTCCAAAGAGATGCCTGTACAAAAAAACTTCATAGATGACCTGAACAATTTCCTTGATTTTATCGAGAAAATACTCCCAATTGAAAACAAGGCCATTGAGCTAAACAGCCAGATAAAAAAAGAAGAGGAAAGGTTTGAAAAAGAATCGTCTGTAATGACTAAATTCAGCAATGAACTGAACGATTCCCTGGAGAACCTGTCAAAAAATTATCAGCTGGAACCTGTTAAGAAGTGCAAGGTAAAGATCAATGAAACATGTGTGGCTTGTATTGAAAAGCAAAAGGAACAGATGAAGATCGCCCTGGATGACCTCACTCGCCGCTCAAAGGATGAAGTCGGCCAGATGGCAGAGCAGATACGCACAGAGCTTGAACCGTTCTTATGGTCCATGGTCTATAATGTGAATAAGACACAGCTTATCACTGCCAGTGCTGAAAAGTTGAATGGGAGCATTACGATGGGCATTAACGGTCTTACATATAATTATGATATCACCTACAATGAAGTTCCATTGCAGGTAAAGAAATTCATTGATGAAATATCCATCCCGATCTGGTCAAAGGGTGGCCTGATCCATAAAGAAGACAGGATCAAGAAACTGGACATCTCTGATTATATCATTAAAAGAATCTATAACAATGATGATTTCCAGCTGGACCTGGAAAATAAAAAGGGTACAAAAAAAGTCAATATCAAGGTCCCTGAAGAGATAAAACATGCCAGTATTATGTATATTGATGAGTCGGCAACAGATATCACATCCAATGAAGACCTGTTACCACAGGTTGATTTCTATAAGCTGAGAGAACTTATCAAAAACTTAAAAGAATATATTGATAATGAGGCAAACATAGTTTCAAAGACCCTTACTTCTGTAGAAATCGATGAAAAGGATGCCATTGTAAGTAACGAAATTTTCGATTCTATTAAGATCATTACTTCCCAGTATGGGGAGATAGTTTCTGAAATATTAGAAAATGGGTTCTCAAAAGACGAAATTATCATTAAGGAAATTATTAAAGATAGAACCCGGAATGAGATTTTTATTAGTATTGATGAAGTATCAAACCGGCTTTCTGCACTGGGTGGAGAAGGACTGGAACTGATCGACCTGTTAAACCTGCAATAATTAATTGGTGTCATATTTGTTTTTTATCAGGCCATTCCAACCAGAGGATTTCAACGATGTTATTGAAATAGAACGGCAGGTTTTCTGTGAACATGACCCTTATGTTTATATGGAATTGTATGAAAGTGTGCCGGACGGGTTCTATGTGGCCATAATGGATGGGGAAACGGTCGGATATGTGGTTGGTTTTATCTCAATTCCGATAAGGGGCAGGGTTTTTACACTGGCTGTGAAAGAAGAGTGCAGGAGTATGGGGATAGGTACGCAGTTAATGGATAAGATATGTGAAACCCTAAAAAATAATGGGTCAGATGAGGCCACCCTGGAGGTCAGGATGAGCAATATCCCTGCCCAGCATTTCTATATGAATCGGGGATTTGCACCTGCATGGGTGGAGCGTGGATACTACACTGATGGCGAGGATGCGCTGATCATGAAAAAGGAACTTTAACAGGTCGTATGGTAATCAGATATGTCCTGTCCTGAGAATATATATTACCAGCCCCATCCCCAATACACCGGTAACCAAAAAACCAATGAGACCAAGCGCAGGTACTCCCCATATATGGGGTTCTATGCCTGTCTGGATGATAAGGGCCGAGCCTATTATTAAAGCCGACAGGATCATACTGAATGATAAACGGTTGCTGCCCACATCCAATCCGGTAATTATCCTGTTCAGCCCATGATGCTCAAATTGTATAGTCATATACCCTTTTTCTGCGTAATCGAGGATATGCGAAATCTGCCTCGGCATCTTGTGCATATAACGCATCAGGTTTGAAGCATCTTTCATGGTATTTTTAAAAATAATGTCGGGACGCATGCGCTTTTTTATCAACCTTTTAGCATAAGGTTCGATAAGCACAGTGACATTGAAATCCGGTACCATCTTCATCCCGAACCCCCCGATGGTTATAAGCCCCTTTGAAAGCAGGGCAATGTTTGAAGGTACCATTGCCTGATGCCGCCGTAAAAGCGCCATTATTTCACCCATTACCACACCGCAGTCGAGCTGTTTCAGGGACCTGCCGTAATATTTATCAAGCAGGTCCAGCAGGTCCAGTTTCAATGCAGGTATATTTACATTTTCTGAGGTAATGCCAAAGTTATAACTGATCTCGATAAACCGGTCAATATCATACTCGGTCACTGCAATAAGCACATCCACAAGCGCATTCTTGACATCATCCGTGATATGCCCGACCATTCCGAAATCTAGTAATGCAATGCGTCCGTCTTCCATTATGAGCACGTTACCAGGATGGATGTCAGCATGAAAGAACCCGTCTTCGAATACCTGTTTTAAAAATGCCTTTGCACCTGCATTGGCAATACTTTCCCTATCATATCCCAAGGCATCAATAGCATCAAAATCGGTTGCCTTAACGCCTTTGATATACTCAAGTGTCAACACATGCTCGCCTGTACGGTCCCAATATACTTTCGGGATATGGATGTGAGGGTCGTTCCTGAAATTGTGAAAGAAGCGGTCAGTGTTCTGCGCTTCCAGATTGTAATCCAGTTCCCTGTGGATCGACCTTGAGAACTCTTCTACCAGCTGGGTCGGCCTGTACAATTTTGCATTTTGTACATGTTCCTCGACAAACCCTGCAAAACTGTACATGAGATCAAGATCACCATCTATAACTTTTTTAATATCCGGACGCTGGACTTTCACAATAACATCGGTATTGTCATGGAGCCGGGCCCTGTGTACCTGACCAATGGACGCAGCGGCAATGGGCTTGGTATCAAAGGACATGAACAGGTCTTCAATGGATGCGCCCAGGTCTTGATGTATCATATTTTCCACATAAGTAAAATCAAATGGAGCAACAGTATCCTGTAATTTTTCAAATTCCTTTGTGTACTCGATTGGGATCAGGTCAGGTCTCATGCTCAATATCTGTCCCAGTTTTACATAGGTGGGTCCAAGTTCTTCAAGGACGTAGCGTGCCCTTTCAGGTCCGCTTAATTCCCCTTTATATCTCTGTGCCCTCATCCTTGAGCGTATAGACCTAAGCGGCTTGAGCCCTAACTGGTTTACAATGTGGTCGAACTCATGGTTCAGGAGAGTATCCACTATCCTGGTGTATCTTTTAGCCACCTCATATCTACGAAATCTTATGAACCGCACTGCAACCAGCCTCTTGTAATTTTAATAAATAATTTGTTTGTACATCTATAAATCTACCCCGGCGACCTGTGACGACCTGTGATCACCCGGCATAAGCACGACAAGCAACAGGGCAGACAGGACCGCTGCTGCACCGCCGTAGATAAAAGGGGCAGACGGGCCGAGAATATCCCACAAAAG
>PYCK01000198.1 GCA_009649835.1 Candidatus Methanocomedens sp.
GTGAATCTTTTTTGTCACGATCCATTTATCCAGAATAAATTAAAAAGTCACCACACCTAAAGAGCAGCCGCCGTTTTTTCAAGAACAGGATGGAGTATACCATTAGAAGCCACAATATCCACCCTGTTGGTAACGTTCAGTTCACCACTGGGCTCCAGTCCATGCCCGTCTGTCACGATACCCCCTGCCTCATTGACAATAAGTATCCCGGCCGCCACATCCATGATCCTCAACCTGCTGCGAAGGTCTATAAATGCATCCAGCCTGCCTGAAGCTACAAAGCTTAACTCAAGGGCTGCACTTCCGAACGAACGAAGACGCCGTACATGCCTGCCCAGGCGGTTGAACACATCACTTCTATCCTTGTACCCATAGGATGCCACAGTAAACTCATCAAGTTTAGCAGCCCGGGAAACCTGTATCTTCTTATTATTGTAAAAAGCACCCTTATTCTTAGCAGCAGTAAAATCCGTACCATTAGCCAGGTTATATACCTCAGCATACCTGATATCTGTCAGGTCGGCATCACCTATGGCTATGGAAACCGAATAGAAGGGGACATCACGGGTTGCATTATACGTACCGTCCAGCGGGTCAAGCACCACAGTGAACTCGGGAGCATTCCCGAAAGTAAGATGACCCTTTTCTTCAGTAACGATCTTCATATCAATGCCCGAGGATGCCAGTATCTCCAGTGCTGCGTCCTCGGCCACTATATCGATAAACTTGGAAGGCGTACCGTCAGCTCCCATTCCCACCACTTCACTTCCTTTTTGGGTGCCTACAAGGTCTTTTATTGAATCGGCTACTGCCAGTGAAACATCATTACACAGTGTTGCTATTTCTTCCAAACTATAACCTCCTGGTCAGATTTTGTATTTACATCCGGCAATAAACCGCTGCTTTGGCTGGTTGAGATCGGTAAGCAAGAACATATCACCGCTGCAAAATGAAACTTCCTCGCCTATAGAAAGTGATACCTTGCATGTACTGCCTGCCCGGGCTTCGCCCACATCCTGGCCGTCAACGGTGATACCTGTTATTTTTACAGGTGTGGACTGGAGGTTAACATACATGTGCAGTGTACTGCCTACGGCCAGTCCCTGACTGAACTTCGAGACATTGCAGTCAAGTTCAATATCCTTTGCCGTCGTCTCGTTGGATGAGATAATATTGCCCCGGTCCACATCCTTTGCCTGCACACCCTTTAAGGAAAGTCCCACCCTGGAACCAGGGCCTGCAGATTTCTTATCCACATCCTGCATCTGGATATTGCGTATCTCTATCTCCTGGTTGATCGGGTAGATAGTTAGTTTTTCATGTTTATGCACAGTTCCCTGGATTACTCTTCCCAGTATGACCGAACCTATACCTTTGACGTTAAAGGAATGATCCACGATCACCCTTGGGGATTTGTCTGCCGTTATGAGGTTCTGGACAGTAATCTCCCTGTCAAGCTCATTTATCGCTTCTTTTAATTGCTCCATTCCTTCAAAGGTTGTAGTAGATACAGGTATTATATCCCAGTCCCTGGCAGTCGTACCCTGTAGGAATGAACGAATATTATTTGCATTCTCTTCCAGTTCATATGGGTTCGACCTGTCAGACATGGTTTGGACGACTATGCCGTATTTCAGGCCCAGCTGGTCAACAGCTATCACACACTCCCCGGACGTCGCATCCATTCCTGCAGGGGGGATACATAACAGTACTATCTCAGACATTCCCAGTGCTGTTGTAAGTGGTTTCGGGGAAGCGGGATAACCTGACGGGTCGATAATAGTAAGTATCTGGTCACCTTTGGCAAAGTCATACATGGTAATGTCTGAAGTATTGCCTTTCTTACCCAGTTTGGATGCCAGCGAACTCCTGCCTGATCCTTCTCCTCCGATAACTGCTATTGATACCATGTTAATTCAACATAAGTGTTTTTTTCCCTGTGACCCACAGGTGCCAGCACCGCTAAATGTGCTTTGAGGTAATTATAGTCAAGAACATAATATCTTTGACATATATCCTGAACACTTTGCGCTCTTTGCG
>PYCK01000199.1 GCA_009649835.1 Candidatus Methanocomedens sp.
GCAGGATGGGGATGGGGGCGTGGATTTGGGTGAGGTGTATGGCCGGTGGTGTGGGTGGTATGAGGGGATTGTTTAGTAAAGGTGATCATTTGTGTTAATGCAAATTTTGCTATTACTAGATATAGACCGGATTTTTTAGTAAATCACACATCCCGCACAACAGCACCGGCCGCTTCATATCCTGCCCTAACTGAACCGTTCATGCTCCGCTCTGGAAAATGAGCCTAAGAGAACATTCCGGCAATGTACAGCCCATCATCACTCTAAAGCCTGCACGCCCGCAGCCGTTCCAAGCAAAATTCCGATTACAACCAATATCCCTATAACCAGTTCCGTTTCACATATCCTTTAAAACATCTCGTATCGCAAGCAGATTCAGACGTGATTGCGGTTTGATGACTCCAGTATGCGGATCAAGGAACAAAATGTTATCCTTGATCAGGAAATGCTTTGCAGGTCTGTTCAACCCTTCATCATCGATATATTCCGTATCTACAAACCTGTTAAGGATATCAGCAATATCCCCCTTTTCAACCAGGTATTCATCATCTCCGATCATTATTCTCGGTTTGGTATAATCCAGATAGTCGAGTAAATCCTTGAGCTGGGTTACTCTTGTCTTCAGCATATCCTTTGCAATCCGTTCCCTGTCATCGGCATAGATTAGCTCCATTAAACATACCGGCTTTCCGCCGCAGTACTCCCATGCAACCGCCTTCACATCATCAGTAAAACCATTCCTCTCCAGAAGCGCGGTAGCAGTTTCGTAATCAAAATCATCCACCAGCAGATATCTGCACCTCCCATCAAGCATTGCCTCACTGTAGACGTTTTCGATAAAGAGTGAATCAGATGAAACAGCAAAGACGTGACACAGATGTAACTCTTTTGTCAATCGTATGAAAAAGTTGAATAATTTATACATCAGCAACCCATCAATCTTCAGATCCCCGACCACCTGCAATTCGTCGATGATAAGCACAGGTGTCTTATTTTTAGCGATTGTTGTAAAGTACTCCTCCAAAAATTCAAACACATCCTCGTAAGATTTTTCCTTGAAAAGTGCATTCATAACACTTTCAGCAACCGGGATTCCGCTGAATTTCAACGTCTCTGCAGATATTTCAGAAATTGTTTTTAGAACTTCTTTATAATTTTTTTCCTTTTCAATTTTGAATAAAACCTTAATAAAATCCCTGTAATCCGAAATAAATCTCCCTCTCAGGTTAATGTAGAATACCACGTATTCTTCAGGCAGTTGATCGATCAGGTGGCTTACCAGCGTAGTTTTTCCGCTGTTTATCGGTCCGTAGATGAAGGTGATGAGGGACGGCTCTACCTCCAGTATCTTCATGACCTCTTTAAGTTCCTTTTCTCTGTTGTGGAATGGAATTCTTTTCATATTCTTTTCCTCATATATATCGCTAATAATCGGGTGATCGCAACCACTGCCTATAATCCAGTTTTATCTCCCTTAATATTGATATAAATTGTCTTAGCCTTTCCTGGCGGGATAGAGAAAGTTCCGTATATAGTACCTGCCACCCCTGCTTGACCAAATCCTTCTCCATACACATGGATTCCTGATGGAACACTTATCCTTGCATCTACATTAAATGTCACATCATTCAGGGATGGGTTGTCCATATAGAGGCTGTCCAACAATTAAAAAATTTAGGGGAAATAAGGTCAAAAATGGCTTTAAATCAAAAACGAAGGACTGATTTTATTACTCGCAGTAATTGATAGACAGCCTCTATAAAGTTCAACAAGTCCATCTTGTGATTTATCAACAACATCATTAACCGGATGCAGAGTAACAGTAGGACCTACCTTGAACTTTGGTTCAACTAATGTTGTTTCAGTTGGAAGTACTGTTGCTGTAGCTGTGACAGTCATCGATTCAGTTACATTTGCTGTTGCCTTCTCTTCAGCTATCCCGCACAACAGCATCCGCAGCCTCATATCCTGCCCTGACAGAACCGTTCATGCTCCGCTCTGGATAATTAGCCTCAGAGA
>PYCK01000200.1:0-1485 GCA_009649835.1 Candidatus Methanocomedens sp.
CAAAGTTAATATTGTTAAGGATGTATGATTTGACAATGCAAACTCAGATAAAAAGATATAATATCTTGTTAAGAGGAAAAGTCCAGCATATTGGTAATCGTGGAATTATTGAAGGTACTGCAAGAAAGTTAGATATAAATGGTTATGTTTTTTATGATGTTGATGGTAGTGTTAAGATCGCATGTGAAGGTCTTCAGAAGTCGATAGATACCTTCATAAATACCCTTAACGAATTTGCCAGATCGGATATTGATAGTATTGAGAAAAAAGAAGTCCACGAAGAACTTTATTTACCGTCTGTATTCAGCAGGGTAGCAACCGATGATTATTACGAATTTAGTAAAAAATTCGATATTGGTATAGATTTCCTTGATGGAATAAAAATAGATACTGGGGAAATGAAAGAATCTCTTACTAATATAAATACAACGCTTGAAGCATTTGTAATAAAGCAAGACGGACACAATCAGCACCTTGAGAAAATCCTTGAAAAACTCGCAGAGAAATAGTACAGATCATATTACCATCTTGTAAATATCAAATACAGGCGCCTATATAATGTTCATATCTTTTCGCTGTTTATCTATCCGGTGATTGTCTAAAATTTACGATTGGACCACATGGATTTTTAGAGAGTTTGAAGTGCCCACACACAAATATAATAAAAATCTACATACCCGTAGAAAATTTCACCGCATTCACGATCGAATCTGACCTCAGGTCCTCAAGTTTCAGATGCCTGGCTCCCAGCGCATCCGAGATCTGCCGTGCAAACCCGAATCTGATTGCTCCGGCCTCTGTATCTATCACAGTAGAATGTATCCCTTCTGCTTTGATATGGGATGCGATCTCTAATGTCTCTTCCAGGGCTGATTCTCCATGCAGGCATACATTTGCCCTGCCGTCCGAGATCAGGATGAAAAACGGGTATGCATCAGGGTCACGCCTGAGTTCCGATTGTATGACCTCATATCCTTTCATGAGCCCGTGGGGCAGCGGGGTCTTGCCGCCTGTTGGCAGGTTCTGCAGGTACTTCCTGGCAAGTTCAACACTGGATGTGGGCGGAAGTATGAGTTCGGCGCTGTTGCCCTTGAACGCTATAAGTCCTACCCGGTCCCGTTTCTGGTAAGCATCGATGAGCAGGGACAGGATCGCACCCTTGGCAGCCGACATGCGCTGCTGTGCACCCATTGAACCGCTGGCGTCCACAACAAACAGGATCGTATTACCGATCTTCTTTTCGCGCACCTTTTCCCTGATATCAGGACGGCGGATGGCAATGGCCATCCCGTCCTTTTTCCTGTTAAGCTGGTGGGGGGCTGCCGCCCTGAAAGTGGCATCAAAGGCAATATCTGAGGTCTTCTCATGCGGGATCGTACTTTTCACATACCTGCCTGACCTGGAATCTGTCCGTGTCTTGGTGCGCCGCCCAGAGCCGTTCCGGTTCATTCTGTCATGGCCTGGAGACAGGTGTTTTACCTGATA
>PYCK01000200.1:1585-3273 GCA_009649835.1 Candidatus Methanocomedens sp.
TCCAGTTTATCCTGGTAATCGGTCTGCTCTTCAAAGGGTTTCCTGCGCATCCTGTGGGAAAGGACCAGTTCGGCAGCCTCCTTAACATCCTCTTCTGTAACCGCGGTCCGGTCATGATAAGCTGCTATAGTGGTAGCGGTCTTCATCATGGTTATATCAGCACGGTGCCCGTCAACGTGCATATCGATACATATCTGTGCGATCAACTCAAGCATATCATCCGATATTTGAACCTGCGGGTGCAGATCCTTTGCGTTCACTATCCTGTCGCACAGTTCGATCTCAGATTCCTGCCACTCACTGGCAAATCGCTCGGGATCGCTTTCATATCCCTGTCTTCGTTTAATTACATCAACCCGCGCAGGCGCCTCATGTATCCCCTCAATATCAACACACAGGCCGAAACGGTCAAGCAGCTGGGGACGCAGTTCCCCTTCCTCGGGATTCATAGTGCCGACAAGAATAAAGGAGGCAGGGTGGGAATATGACACACCCTCACGCTCCACAGTGTTCACCCCCATTGCAGCAGAATCCAGGAGCACATCAACGATATGGTCATCGAGCAAGTTCACCTCGTCCACATACAGGATGCCGCGGTGGGCTGCTGCCAGCACACCCGGCTCGAACCGCTTCTCACCTTTCTTGATGGCATGCTCGATGTCAAGAGTACCTACAGCCCTATCCTCAGTTGTGCTCACAGGCAGGTCAACGACACGCATCTTCTGCACTGCGGTAATAAGCTCGCCATATGACAGCTTCTTAAGGCAGTCTTCACACATCTCGTTCTTGTTATTGGGATTACAGCCGAACACGCACCCCTCCACCACCTCTATCTCAGGCAGAAGACCTGCAAGCGCCCGTACAGCAGTGGACTTGGCAGTGCCTTTCTCTCCCCTGATCAGGACACCGCCTATCTTTGGATTGATGGCGTTCAATATCAGGGTCTTTTTCATCTTTTCCTGCCCTACAATGGCAGTAAAAGGGTACGGGATATTAGTGTGGTTTTTCAAGGGTTTTTCTCCGTTTCATTTGTGACTGATATATTAGATAGAATCAAGCCATATAATTTAGTAAAAATGTAATACTTATTAAGTCTTATTGTTTAAAAAATAAATTATAAAATAATACGAATATAAATAAACTTATTAACAGTCGTGTATTGTAATTCACTGGAATGTTATTTGAAAAGACTTCCTTGATTGCTGTGTTTATTCTCTTATTTCAAGAGAATTTTAAGAGTGATTGCAATACAGGAAATGATGCACTTACCCGCACAGACGGGAGATTATCTCTTGATACGGGCAGCCCTGAAAATAAAGGCAGTGTGAAATGGGATGAGACTATTGCAGTGCAATCTGTAAAGATATTTTGTCAGTGGTGGTGAGATGAAGATCACAGCTATCATGTGGAACTCGTATGTACGCATGCTCGAAGGGGCATCCGAAAAACTCGGGTTTGAGCTTACTGCATATTCCACAAGCACTCTTGAGGATGACCCGGATAAGCTGGATGATGTCCTCAGATCGTGTGAACGCTCAGATGTGATCCTCCTGTATCACACAGCCAATTTCTTCTGGGAGGAACTCGAACAGAGGCTGGAATGCTTACAAGGCAGGGTTCCCATTGTCTGTCTCGGACATGACCCCTCCCACTGGGTGTTCTCAACAGTTGACCCCGGGATCGTGGCT
>PYCK01000200.1:3373-13030 GCA_009649835.1 Candidatus Methanocomedens sp.
GCAGGGTTCCCATTGTCTGTCTCGGACATGACCCCTCCCACTGGGTGTTCTCAACAGTTGACCCCGGGATCGTGGCTCACTGCTATAACTATATCACCTATAATGGAGAGGAGAATCTCGGAAATCTTCTGCGCTACATAGGAAAAGAGGTCGTGGGACTTGATCTTACGGCTGAGCCTCCGGCACAGGTGCCGTGGGAAGGGCTGTACCATCCTGACGCACCCGGGCAGTTCGCAGACATCGCAGAGTATCTCGACTGGCAAAAATCTACTATACCCGCTAAACCTGCTATACCCAGTAAACCTGCTAAATCTGCTAAACCTGCAAAAGAAGGGACCGTAGGTATCCTGTTCTCAAGGATATCCTGGGTGAACAGGACACTTGAGATAGAGGATGCACTCATACGGGAGTTTGAGAGCAGGGACCTCAGCGTGATACCGGTCTTTTCATATTCTGTCAGGGATGATGAACTGGGAACTAAAGGAATGGATGAGGTCATCAGGGAGTATTTCATAGTAGATGGTGAACCTGTTGTCGATGCTGTTGTGAAGCTCTCACCGTTCTTTCTTGTGAGTGATAAGACAGCTATACAGGATGCCTCAAAAGCCAGGCATGGTATCGATCTGTTGATGGATCTTGATGTTCCAATCTTCCAGCCCATTATTTCCTATTACACCACACGCGAGCAGTGGGAAGAGACGAACGGTCTTAGCAATGATATTGGCTGGGGCGTGGCACTGCCCGAGTTCGAGGGTGTGATCGAGCCCATCATCATCGCTGCCGGAGAGGCGCAGGATAATTTTATCGATCGCCGTCCCATTGCTGAGCGCTGCATTAAACTGGCATCGCGTGTGGAAAAATGGATACGCTTAAGAAATAAACCTATTGCAGAGCGCAAGGTGGCGTTCGTACTGCTCAACAATCCGTGTGCGGGTGTCGAGGCTACGGTTGGAGGCGGAGCCCATCTTGATTCTCTTGAAAGCGTGGCCCGTGTATTAAACCGGATGCGTGATGCCGGCTACCAGATCAAAGCGCCTGCCAACGGCAAGGAGCTTATTGATACGATCATGGAGCGCAAAGCGATCTCAGAGTTCAGGTGGACCACTGTGGATGAGATCGTGAAGAACGGTGGTGCTCTGGATCTTGTGAGCGAAGAGGAATATGAGAAGTTCTTTAATACGCTGAGTCCGAAGGTCCAGGACCAGATGATCAAAGCCTGGGGCAATCCACCTGGTGAGGCAAAGGACGGCGTGCCCGCAGCCATGCTGTATGAGGGCAAGATCGTGATAACGGGTGTGGACTACGGGAATGCTGTGGTCTGCGTGCAGCCCAAACGCGGATGTGCAGGCACCAGATGCGACGGACAGGTGTGCAGGATACTGCACGATCCCGAGGTGCCTCCGACACACCAGTACCTTGCTACCTACCGGTATCTTGAGAACACGTATGGTGCAGACGTGCTGGTGCATGTCGGAACGCACGGCAACCTTGAGTTCCTGCCAGGCAAGGGCGTGGGATTATCAGGTGACTGCTATCCTGATATTGCGATCGGCACCATACCGCATCTTTATATTTATAATGCTGATAACCCGCCCGAAGGTGCTATTGCCAAGCGCAGGGGGCTTGCGACAATTGTTGACCACATGCAGACCGTCCTGACCGGAGGCGGGTTGTATGACGAACTTGATGAACTTGACCGGCTGCTGGGTGAGTATGAACAGACAAAACATGACCCAGGGCGTGCACATGCCCTTGAGCACCTGATCATGGATGAGATCGAGCGCACGAACCTGTCTGCCGAGATAAAGCTTGGCGGGAGGAATAGTGAGGGGGATGATGACAAGAATAGCGACTGGAATGGTGATGGTGATAACGGTGACATGCAGTTCAGTGAGATCGTCACCAGGGCGCATGAGGCGCTCAGCAAGATACGTAATACGCAGATCCAGAGCGGAATGCACATCTTCGGACAGCTGCCAGAAGGTGAGCAGCGTGTTGATTTTATCAATTCCATCCTGCGCTATGATGAGCGGGACAGCAAAGTCTCGATCAGGCGGTTAGCAGCAGGACTGCTGGGTCTTGACCTTGATGAGCTTATCAGCGATCAGGGCAGGGTCACAGAAGACGGTCGCTCATACGGCGCACTCCTTGAGGAGATCGACCACCTGTCAGGGGATATCATCCGGGCGTGTCTGGATAACAGCGAAGCGGATGTTCCGGCTCTTGTACAGCAGATAATGGGAGACAGATGGACAAGTACGGGTCAGGTTCAGGGTAAAGGCAAGGGTAAGGGTAGGGACACCGGACTTGCAGAGGTTGGTGAGCGCATCGCTGATCTGAATAACCGTATCGATGCTTCTAAAGAGATCGAGGCGCTGCTGCATGGATTTGAAGGCGGGTACATCCCTGCAGGTCCGTCAGGCCTGATCACACGGGGCAGGGATGATGTGCTGCCAACAGGTCGCAACTTCTATTCGCTTGACCCGAAGCGGGTGCCGACCAGGGCCGCATGGAGGGTGGGCCAGCAACTGTCCAGGGCAGTGATCGATAAATACATGGACGAAGAAGGACGCATCCCAGAGAACGTGGCGTTCTACTGGATGGCGAGCGATATCATGTGGGCTGATGGTGAGGGCATGGCGCAGATCATGAACCTGCTGGGAGTCGAACCCATCTGGCAGGGCAACGGCAGGGTAAAGGGCTTTAAGGTAATCCCGCTTGAGGAGTTGGGCAGACCCAGGATCGATGTCACGATACGGGTATCTGGTATAACCCGGGATAATTTCCCGAACTGCATCGAGTATATTGATGAGGCAATACAGGCGGTTGCTTCACTGGATGAAACAGTGGAGCAAAACTACCCGCGCAAACACTCGCTTGAGAGGGTTGAAGAGGGTAGTGACTGGCGGGATGCCACACTTCGTATATTCTCATGCAAACCCGGGACATACGGCAGCGGCGTGAACCTTGCCGTGTATGCCAGTGCATGGAAGGAAGAAAAGGACCTGGCCGAGGTCTTCCTTTACTGGAACGGCTATGCCTACGGCAAGGACATGAACGGCAAGGAGGCGCACCAGCATCTTGCTGACAGTTTGAAGACAGTCGATGCGACCTTTAACAAGGTTGTGAGCGATGAATATGACCTCTGCGGCTGCTGCTGCTATTTCGGCACCCACGGCGGGCTGACCGCGGCAGCACGGCATCTATCCGGCAGTGAAGTGAAGACCTATTACGGCGATACCAGGGAGCCCGAGCATGTCGAGGTCAGGGACCTGGCAGATGAGATCAGGCGTATCGCCAGGACAAAGCTCCTGAACCCGAAATGGATCGAGGGAATGAAGGAGCACGGTTACAAAGGCGCAGGCGATATCTCAAAGAGGGTCGGACGGGTGTACGGCTGGGAGGCATCCACACAGGAAGTGGATGACTGGGTGTTTGATGATATCACAAAGACATTTGTGCTGGATGAGGAGATGCGGCAGTTCTTTGAGGAGAATAACCCATATGCTCTGGAAGAGATCGCACGCCGTCTGCTGGAAGCCGAATCGCGCGGACTGTGGGATGCAAATCCCGAGGTGCTTGATGCGCTCAGGAACACCTATCTTGAGATCGAGGGCTGGATGGAAGACTTTGCAGGCGACGGTGAGTTCCAGGGTGGATCTGTGGATATCATGGGAATGGACGAGATTCCGGACTGGAATGAGAAGATGAAGGAGATCAGAAAAAAGATCAAGGTAGACTAATGAAATCTGTACTGTTTACTGTTATGTTCGTATTATTACTGCTACTTAAGAGGGGATACTTATGATCGAGATGCATGAACTGACTAAATACTTCGGCAGCCTGTGTGCTGTTGACCATGTAAATCTTGAGGTAGGGAACGAGATATTCGGGCTCCTGGGTCCGAACGGCGCTGGGAAGAGCACGACTGTGATGATGCTCACCACGCTGCTAAAACCCAGCAGCGGTTCTGCCAGCATCTGCGGATATGATGTTGTGAAGGATGCTAAGAAGGTGCGGGGGACCATCAGTTATGTGCCGCAGGATATGGCGGTTGATATAAAACTGACCGGGCGCGAGAATGTGATGCTGTATGCCAAACTCTACGGTGTGCCTGACAGGAACACGCGGGTGGATGATGTGCTTGAACTGCTGGGGCTTACCGGGCGTGCAGGGGATCTTGTGCGGACGTACTCAGGCGGGATGCGCAGGCGGCTGGAACTGGCACAGGCGCTGGTGCACGAGCCTGAGGTGCTGTTTTTGGATGAGCCGACCCTTGGGCTGGATGTGGCTGCAAGGAAGAAGATATGGGAGCATATTTCCGCACTGAGGAAGCGGGGTATGACGATCTTTATGACAACGCATTATATGGAGGAGGCTGATGAGTACTGCGACAGGGTGGCGATCATCGATAAGGGGCGTATCGTGGTTGTGGATTCGCCGACAAACCTGAAACTGGGTCTGGGTGAGGATGCATCGCTGAATGATGTTTTCCTTGAGAATGTGAAGACTGGTGAGGATCAGGCCGGATTTGATGCATTCAGGTTCAGGACTATGCTGCGGAGGCGGTCATGAAGCAGATATTCTATTATTTTGAGCGGGACATGAGGAAGTGGAGCCGCAGCCGGATCAATGTGGTGGCATCGCTTGCGATGCCGGCTGCATGGCTGGTGCTGGTGGGACTGACCCTGCCTATACGATTTACTGACAATTATCTTGAGTTCATCACACCGAGCATTCTGGTTATGACGATGCTGTTCTCCTCGCTGCAGGGAGGAGCCCTTATGATATTTGATAAGGTTCTCGGGTTTTTGAACAAGTTCCTTGCCATGCCTGCACCAAGAGAGAGCATCCTGCTGGGCAAGATCCTGTTCATCAGCACAAGGGGGCTGCTTCAGGCTACTGTGATCCTCCTGATCGCTGGACTGCTTGGGGTGAGGATACACAGTCCGCTTAACATTGTCCTGGTATATGTCACATTATTCCTGTTCGGAGTACTGTTTTCAGCGATTGCCACCACTCTTGCCCTGCATATCAGCGACCATGACGGCTATGCGGCTGTGAACAGCATGATCAGCATGCCGCTGTTCTTTGCAAGCAATGCGCTCATGCCGTATGATAANATGCCTGAGTGGCTGAGGATGGTGGCAATGGTGAATCCGTTGAGTCATACGATAGACAGCATACGGGTGCTGTTCGCGGGGGGGCTGCCTGTGGAAGGGATGGTGGGACTGGCTGTGGCGGCAGGGGTTATGGTGTGTGTGGGGACGGTGCAGTTTCGGAGGACTGGGGTGTGAAGGAAGCCTGAGGAGTGTGCTGTCCATTCTTTAAGGCATAGTTTTGTAACACATTTGTTAGAGAGCGGTATTGATTTTATGTATATCCAAGAATTGCTTGGACATAAAAGTTCAAAGACTACATAAATATATACTCATGTGAGTAATAAGGATATACGGAGGATAAAAAGTCCGTTGGATAGTTTGTTTGGAAAATAGTATGGATGAAGTGTAAAGTGATGGAAGGAAGAGGGATGAAGGATACATCTGGTTCGTCTGGAAGGATGTATATACACAGTACTGGGGATATAACTCCAAATTGTAGTGATATACGAAATACTGCCTAAATGAACGAGTTAACCGAAATAACCTAAGGCAGGAGGAATTCAATGGGCACGAAAACAACAGTTATGCTTGGATTGAGGATAGTCGTCTTGACTTTACTTCTGTTCGTTTGTTATTCGATAGCCTCAGTGGCAGTCGGTTTGACGGATACCACACAAACCGCTGAACCGATGGATGGGATAGTGGCTCTTCTGGTCGTTTGCGCTCTTGAAACCATCGTCTTAAGCTACATAATAATCCGTTCCAGATGGACTGGCTGGCAACTGGTTGTAACGATCTTCTTCGTGTTCTATGGAGTGAAGACATTTTTGACTCTAAGCGAAACTATTTTATTTCTCTATTATTTAGTGGACATTTTGCCAGCCGAGATGATTTACAAGCTGTTCATGCAAGGGGCTATCATTGCAGCGCTTTTTTCACCACTAGCCGTCTTGATCCACGGAAGGATGAAAGGGGCCGAGGAATCGCCAGAACCCAACCGGCGACTCGTCATGCCTTGGACAGAATGGGTTTGGAAGCTGATACTGATTGCTGTTATCTATGTGGTCATTTACTTCTCGTCTGGCATGTTCGTCTTTGAGCCGCTGGCAGGAGAAGCATTCCAGGAGTTTTACGTTGGCCTCCAGTTACCTGCGTGGATAATTCCGCTCCAGATGGCGAGAGCGATGATATTTACGTCTCTTGCCCTGCCGGTAATCCGAATGATGAAGGGTGAATGGTGGGAGGCTGGACTGGCAGTAGCCCTGCTCTTCTCAGTGCTGATGAGCGCCCAACTCTTGTTGGCATGGGAGTTTATGCCAGAAAGAATACGGATGGCCCACTTTGTAGAACTATCATCTTCGGGTTTCTTATTCGGCTGGATCGTCGTCTGGCTATTCAATCGCCACCATGGATCTTTGCGAGAACTATTTCAATGATTAGAAAGAGGGCGGGACCGGTGACTTCGGCTTGACCCCATAGCTTGTGGCCAGATGCTCTGTATGCGTACGGGGGCCCCGGTCACTGGTGGCTATGGTGGAGGTTTCTGCTTCAACTCGGAAAGCAGCGCATCAGCCCCAGCCAAACACTGCGACAGACGTCGCGCGGGTGCTGGTGGGTGCGATGGGGTCCCACGAAGCCGCCTGAACATCTCACATCCTTCACTCCACCTCCGTCCAGCCACCGCTCGGTGCACACGCCCTCTACCCCGCCGATCATCCGGGAATTCAGTAAAATGTTAGTGAGCAAATAATCTTATTAACTGATAAGTGCATGTTCATATGGTCATTATGACAGAATCAATACCAGCCATTTATGAGCATGGAATCTTTAAACCACTGCAAAAAGTAGATCTCCCGGAACATAAACATGTACACCTGATGGTTATGCCTGAAGATGAAATAGAACTTCTAAAGGCGCAGAAGAAAGCATTGTCCGGGATTATTGGTGCTGGGAGCAGTGGTCTGACAGATGTTGCCAGCAAACATGACCGCTACTTATATTGAAATATGGAGGTGATCAAATGCCTCAGATATTTGTTGATACAGGTGCGTGGTATGCCCTTTTAGATAAGACCGATTCCTGTCATGCACGTGCAGTCGAATTCTTTCAATCACTGGCTCATCCTCTTGTAACTACGAACTATATTGCCGATGAAACAATTACACTGGCTAAAAACCGTTTGGGATATAAGGTTGCGGTTAAGATCGGTCAGATGTTATGGGATGAAGATATAGCTACATTAATTCATATCACCTCATTTGATGAAAAAAATGCGTGGAAAATATTCACAAAGTATCAGGATAAAGGATTCAGTTTCACTGATTGTACAAGTTTTGCGGTTATGGAGCGCTTAGGAATCATTGAGGCGATGGCTTTTGATGAACATTTTAACCAATATGGCGATTTTATTCTACTCGGTTAAGGAAATAGCAATTACTATTTTAACCTGCCTCAAGACATAGATATAGCTCGTCCATCACCGCCCTCCGCTCTCTCACTGTGATCGAGAAGCAGCGCGCCCGCCCCAGCCAAACGCTGCGACAGATGGCGCGCGGGTGTTCTACGATGCTGGTGGCGGCATCGGAAAGTGGTGGGTGCTGCCGGTGGCGGGCATGGCTGTTAAAATATAATTTCTATGAAATATTTCACCGCAAAGAACGCAAAGGACGCGAAGTCAATGCAACGACGTCTTTGCGATCTTTGCGGCCTTTGCGGTGAGTAACTCATGCATTGGCACAACACTTATTCTCCACTCATTCCGCCTCCGTCCAGCCATCGCTCGCTGCACAGCCCGACCGTCCCAGCCAAACATCACGACAGACGGCGCGCGGGTGTTCTGCGATGCGGGCGGCGGGATTTTGAACTTATTTGCTGGGTAGTATTCGGTAAATTATGCGAAATGTGGGAAAAGGTTGGATTGCATTGTGTTTTTTCTCTGAAATATGGATTGCTGTGGCATTAAAAATGTAAGTTCAGAAGGATTAAATATTAATTTGACAATGTCAAGGTAACATAATTATTGCTGACGGTAATATCCAGATACAACCACGTGATAAAGTTATTGTCTTTACCAAATTGGAAATGGTTTAAGAGGTAGAGGAACTTTTCAAGTAGGGCTAATCACCTTTGTCATGGAATGACTTGAAAATTATTTTCAGGAATGTGGGCAGTAAAGATTGGGTTATACAATGAGATTCAAAGTAGTCCTCCACACCCTGGGAATTATCCTGAAGTACTTGGGAGTTCTGATGCTTATCCCGGCACTGGTGGGATATTATTATTCCAGGCAGGACCCGGCCCAGTTCCAATCTGTTATGATTTTTATATATTCGTTCCTGATCACAACGTCGGTGGGGCTTGTGCTGCAATATACCAATCGCAGCAGCGATGAGTTCAGGAACCGGGAGAGTTTTGGCATCGTGGCTTTTGCCTGGCTATCAGCAGCAATGTTTGGCGCTTTGCCCTTCCTGATGAGCGGGATGCATCCTGTGGATGCCCTGTTCGAGTCCATGTCAGGCATTACCGCCACCGGCGCTACCATTATGACAGATATCGAGTCCCATTCAAAGGCCTTGCTGTTCTGGCGCTGTTTTATACAGTGGCTGGGCGGCATGGGTATCATTATGCTGTTTTTGGCCGTCCTGCCCAAACTGGCAGTGGCAGGCCGGCAGTTGTTCAGGGCAGAGGCGCCCGGGCCCACTGAAGATAAACTTAAGCCCAGGCTTAAGGAGACGGCCAAGATACTGTGGATGGTGTACGTGGTCCTTTCGGCGATACAGTTCATTGCACTGCTGGGTGCAGGAATGGGGGTATACGACGGCCTGACCCATACCTTCACTACCATAGCGTGCGGCGGGTTCTCACCCAGGGCAGATTCTATTGCAGCTTTCAACAGTCCCCTTATCGAGGGGATCATTGTATTTTTCATGTTCGTGGCAGGTGCCAATTTTGCACTGCATTACAGGCTGATATATGTGGACCATAGAAGCCTGCTAAAGGACAGCGAGTTCAAGTTCTACAGTTTCATTGTGGTCTCTGCGGCTGCGGTGCTGACCTTGACTCTCTGGATGACAGGGACGTTTGAGGAGATTGGCACATCCTTCAGGTATGCCATATTCCATGTATTGTCCATACTGACCGGAACGGGTTATGCCACCTATAATTATAACACATGGCCGGACTCGTCCCGCATGGTGCTGTTCATGCTCATGTTCATTGGAGGCAGTGCAGGTTCCGCGGCAGGTGGGATCAAGGTGGTGCGGCTGCTGTTGATGTTGAAGTACGCGTACCGGGAACTGTTCAGGTCGCTCCAGCCAAAGCTGGTGCGGCCCATCCGGCTGGGTGAGCGGGTGGTGCCTGAGGATGTGATGAACAGTATCTTCTCGTTCATTATCCTGTATATACTGGTGTTCATGACCAGCACGTTCATACTTAGCTTGATGGGAATTGAGAAGGTCAGCGCTGCTTCGGCATCCATTGCGACGCTGGGCAATATCGGGCCCGGGTTTGACCTTGTGGGGCCAAGTTCCAATTTCAGTGCCATACCTGTTTTGGG
>PYCK01000201.1 GCA_009649835.1 Candidatus Methanocomedens sp.
ATAGAAATAGTAAAGAACGGGAGTGCATACGAGCGCTGACGAACTGCCTGTCCTGTATCTTATTCTTAGAGAAGGGGCTGGAGTTGATGCAAGAGTCGGGCGAGCCTATGGAGTTCGGGATTTTTGATTTTTGTATACTATAAACCTGGACCTATAAACCGATAACTTCCGAAGCAGTCAATCCTTACATTACTTATTTGGCCAACTACAATACCGTAATTTAATAATACATTAGACACATCAAGAAACAAAATCCTATAAAATTTTCATAATCATATACAAGGTGTACACATGGAATTCAGGAGAACCCACTACACATCACACGTAACCCCGGAAATGAACGGCCAGACAGTAAAACTCGCAGGCTGGGTCCACGAAATACGAGACCTTGGCGGCATTATGTTCCTTGTCCTCAGGGACAGGGAAGGTATGGCCCAGATAACCCTGTTCAAAAAGACAATCGACCCCGAAGTGCTTAAGACCGCCAAAGCCCTCAGCCGCGAATCCGTCGTCCTGGTAGAAGGCGATGTCAAGGCAGAGGCCAAGGCCCCAGGCGGCTATGAACTGGTCCCGATAAAGATCGACCTGCTCAACCCGGCCAAATCCCCGCTGCCTATGGATACCACAGGTAAAGTGGACGCAGAACTGGACACCAGGCTGGACAACCGGTTCATGGACGTGCGCAGGCCAAGGACACAGGCAGTGTTTCACATCCGCCACCACATGCTCTCTGCCGTAAGGGAGTTTTTAGAGCAGGAAGGATTTATCGAGATAAACACTCCAAAAGTAGTAGCCACAGCCACTGAGGGCGGCACTGCACTGTTCCCGATCACCTATTTCGATACCGAGGCCTTCCTCAACCAGAGCCCCCAATTGTTTAAGCAGCTCATGATGAGCGGCGGCATGGACAAAGTGTTTGAGATCGGGCCCATTTTCAGGGCTGAAGAACACGACACAAGGCGGCACCTGAACGAAGCCACCAGTATCGATATCGAGGCCAGTTTCATGGACCACGAGGACGTGATGGTGATACTGGAGAACCTCGTCGTATATGTATATGAAAAGGTTGCCGAAAGGGCCGTACCCAGCCTTAAGACGCTGGGCATTGAACTGACTATCCCCACAGCACCCTTCAAACGCCTGACCTATGACGAAGCCATCGAGGTCAACAATGAGAATTCCAAGGAATTCCTGGAATGGGGTGACGACCTGAGCACAAATGCTGAAAAGGTCATCGGCAAGTTCATCGGCGAACACTACTTTATCACGGACTGGCCAACCGAGATCAAGCCCTACTACACCCAGCCCTACGAGGACAAACCCACAGTGACCAAGGCCTTTGACATGATGCACCCCCGTATGGAACTCTCCTCGGGTGCCCAGCGTGTGCATGACCACGACATGCTGCATAAGCGCATACAGGACCAGGGGCTAAACCCTGACGGGTTCGAGTTCTACCTTAAAGCATTCAGGTACGGAATTCCGCCGCATTCGGGATGGGGCCTGGGGGCCGAGAGGCTGCTCATGACCATGCTGGATGTGGACAACATCAGGGATGTTGTACTGTTCCCCAGGGACCGCAAACGCGTATCACCCTGATAAGGGGAACGATTGGTACAAAACTATATGTTTTTAAATCAATAAAATAATAATACCACAAATTATTTTAGTAACTTGACTCAGATAGTAAAATGGATATGAGGTAATTATAGAGGGGTTAATGTGATAAGCGAAAACAGGGATATTTTAGTTGAAAGGCTTGAACATAAGCTGGTCGCGAAAGAACGTGAGATCAATGAACTCAGGGATTCGATAAAAGAGTCCATTGTTGAAGAGTTACGTGAAGGCATGAAGGAAGACCTTGACTTTGACAAGAGGATATCAGTGCTTGAGAATAAACTCAGGGATATTTCCCTGTCCTATGACGGGGTCATGAAGGAACTGCTTGACCAAAAAACAATAATCCAGGACATGAAAAATAAATACCTTAAAGACGACAAGGTAGATCAGGCCCCTTCAACCACCAGGTCTAAAAATCCCGGGACATTAACTGACTGGCATGACAATGTACAGGTTCACAGAGAAGAACCGCCTACCAAAGAAGAGAAAGTTGAACCCTCATCCCGGTTTATCATCGCAGAAAGTGACGAGGACAGGGTTCCACTTAGTAAAAAGGATGAAAAGGACATTATAATTGCTAAAAATCCTGACCCCGGCTCTACCAGGAAAGGCGAAGTTGTTGTAGAGGCCAGGGAAGATGAGGATGTAGTTATCGAATATAAGAAATAACAGTGAAAAAACACGGCATCATGAGGTATTAGGTGCATATAAAAGAAATCGAATTCCAGAATTTCAAATCTTTTGGAAGGAAAATCAAGATACCTTTCTATGACGGTTTTACCACGATATCGGGACCCAACGGGAGTGGCAAGTCCAATATTGTGGATGGGATACTTTTTTGTCTCGG
Source organism: Candidatus Methanocomedens sp. (assembly GCA_009649835.1). GTDB lineage: Archaea > Halobacteriota > Methanosarcinia > Methanosarcinales > Methanocomedenaceae > Methanocomedens_A. The sequence goes on from PYCK01000201.1 coordinate 2,468, forward strand.
TCTTTCAAGTTCAAGGACCCTGCGTGCAGAAAAACTTACAGACCTGATATATAACGGGGACGGGAATAAGAAACCGGATTTTGCCCAGGTCATTATACGGTTCGATAACTCGGACCGCGAGATGCCAGTGGATTCTAACGAAATAATCATTACAAGGAAAGTACGCCAGACCAATTCGGGATATTACAGTTATTATTATTTCAACAATAAGGCGGTCAGCCTCAGGGATATCCATAACTATCTTGCCAAGGCCGGGATAACTCCGGAAGGCTATAACGTGGTTATGCAGGGTGATGTTACCCGTATCACAGAAATGACAGCCACAGAGCGGCGCAAGATAATCGACGAAATAGCAGGTGTGGCCGAGTTCGATAATAAGAAAGACCATGCCATAAATGAGCTGGATATTGTTAAAGAACGTATCGAGCGGGTGGATATCATACTGGCAGAGGTGGATGGCCAGCGTGAGAAACTGCAGCGTGAGCGGGACCAGGCACTGAAGTACCAGACCCTGCAGGAGGAAAAAGTACGCTATGAAGGTTATGTACTGCTTTCCAAGCTCAAGGATGCGCAAAAAGAGTTTGACAAGATCGTGGAAGAGATCAGTTCCAGGATGGAAGGGGAGGGCGAACTTGAATCACTTCTTGAATCCAAACAGGAGAAGATGGATGAACTGGAGTCAGGTCTAAAGGAACTGAACGAACAGATAACCCAGATGGGTGAAGAGGAGCAGATAGGCATAAAGCGGCTAATCGAGGAGACCAAAGGAGAGATATCGGTCAGCCAGAACACTATTACACTTACTGAATCCGAGATAACTGACCTGGATTCCCAGCGCAGGAAAGGACTTATAGAGATCGATAATATCAAGGGAAATACGGCCGAGCTAACTTCGAAGATAGAGGAAGAGGGACATCGCAAGGAAGGTATTACCAGTGAGATAGGGGACCAGAATACCCAGTTGCTGGTACTTCGAAGCAGGATAGCAGAGGTGGATTCGAAATTCGTACAGACCCGTGATGAACTGTCAAACGTGAAACATGACCTTGAAGAGGCCCGTAACCGCAAGAACGAACTGATGCGCCAGGAGGACCGGCTGCTTGATGCCATGCGGCGGCGCAGTGCTGAGATAAAGGATATCGAGGAAGAAATAGAAGATTCCGGGCGTAAGATCAAGTCCGCTGATGATGACAGGGAGGATGTGGTACAGGAGATAAAGGCCCTTAACAAACAAATTGTTGACCTTAACAATGATATTGATGACCTGGAATCCAACCGCTCCCAGATGAGGGGTGTGCTCAAGGACCTGGACGAGAAGCTGCGTAAGCTGCAGCAGGAGTACATGACAGCCGAGGCAAGGGTCAGGGCAGCTAAAGAAGTATCAGGATACAGCAATGCAGTTGAGAAGGTACTGAGGGCCAGGGAAATGAGGGAGCTGCCTGGTATTTATGGTACCATCGCCCAGCTGGGTAAGGTGGACCAGGAGTATGCCACTGCCCTGGAAGTGGCAGCGGGCGGCCGTATGCAGGGTATTGTGGTGGATACTGATGAGGATGCCTCCCGTGCCATATCCTTCCTCAAGCACCAGCGGGGCGGCAGGGCCACGTTTTTGCCTTTGAACAAGATGATGCCACCTTCAGGATATCGTGATATTTCCGATATGGTGGGTGTGATAGATTATGCTATCAACTTAGTTGATTTTGACCGGAAGTTCGATGCTGCATTCAATTATGTGTTCAGGGATACCCTGATCGTGGAGGATCTGGCTACTGCAAGGCGATTAATGGGCGGACTTCGTATGGTCACCCTGGAAGGCGAGGTGGTTGAGAAGAGCGGGGCCATGACCGGCGGCAGCCTGTCCAGGAGAGGATTATCCTTTGCAGCTTCTGAAGAGGATAAGATAACCAAACTGGCAGAGCAGATCACAGAACATGAATCCCGGCGCAGTACGCTGATTACCAAACTGGATACAGTGGAAGGGCATGTCTCATCTGTCCAGAAGGAAATGAGGGATGTCGAGACAGAGATAGCTAAAAAACAGATGGCGATCGAGGAGATAAACAGCAGGGGTGAAAGGCTTACTGTGCTTATTACTGAGAAACAGGCAGAGCTTGAGGAGATCGAGTCCGGCAAAAAGGAACTGCGTGAAGAGATGGAGAATATAGAGGGCAATAAGCAAGAGGTAGAGCAGGAGATCACAGGACTTGCGGCCAGGGCAGGGGAACTGGAGGAACAGTTGAAAGGTTCAGAGGTGCCTGAGTTGAATGAGCAGGCACAGCGCATCGAGGATGAGATCAAAAGGCTTGAGAACCGTGAGCGGGATATCGAGGCTAATATCAATAACTTTACCACTGAGCTGAAGTATGCAGATGAAAGGGTCGGGGAGATCAGGACCAGGCTGTCAGAACTGGATGGCAGGAAGGATGAACTGCGCTTAAAGATACAGCAGTTGCGAAGTGGAATTACTGAAATGGAATCCTCTCTCGAGGATAAGCTGAAGCGAGAGCAGGAACTGGATGTGGAACTGGCAGATATGCGAAAAGACAGGGAGAATATCCAGATGGAATATGCATCGTGGCAAAAGCAGCACGGGGAGATCAAGGTCAAGCTTGAGAATTCCCGGCGTCAATTAATGGCCTTGAATGCCACGCGGGATACTCTTGCAGAGCAGGTGAAGGAGTTTAAGGTAGAGGTTGAGGAGAGGGGTGTGGAACTGAGTGAGGATGTACCAACACAGGAGGAGGTCCGGACCAGGATCGCTTCTATTACCAGGACAATGACCTCCCTGGAACCTGTGAACATGCGGGCTATTGAGGAATATGAAGAGGTGGAGCGGCGCAGTAATGACCTGCGCAGCCGTCGTGATATCCTGGACCATGAGCGTGAGGAGATTCTGGAGCGTATCCACAAGTACGAGCAGATGAAGAAACAGGCGTTCATGGAGTGTTTTGATGGTATTAATTATCATTTCAAGAGTATTTTCACTGAGCTATCTGATGGTCCCGGAGAGCTGGAGCTTGAGAACGCTGAGGATCCTTTTGCGGGCGGGCTTACTATGAAGGTCCAGCCAAAGGACAAGAACCTGCAGCGTATGGAGGCTTTGAGTGGTGGGGAGAAGAGCCTGACCGCACTGGCATTGATATTTTCCATCCAGCAGTTCAGGCCGGCACCGTTCTATGCTTTTGATGAGATCGATATGTTCCTGGATGGTTCTAATGCGGACAGGGTGGCACAGAGAGTGAAAAAGGCTAAGGATAATGCCCAGTTCATTGTGGTGAGTCTGCGAAAGCCCATGGTGCAGGCGGCTGAAAGGACGATCGGTGTTTCCATGCAGGAGAATAACATTACCAGTATTACCGGGGTTAAGTTGAATTGATATTCGTTTTTACGTTAGGAAATAATTGGGTTGGGATTATTTTATTGCTTCTGGTGTCCATTTTTGTATTGTTTTGATTTCAGCATCTTTATGGTAAGTATAGAGGGTGTCCGGCAGACATCTGCCGTACTTGCCGCGGGTCAGGACTCCGAGCGAGAGCATGAAGGGTATATAGGTGTCTCTGGGGGATGATAACAAATCAGGATCTACTATCCATCCCTCAAGCGGATCGCAGTCTGATGGAATCCCATATCCTTGATCTCGCTGTTCAT
>PYCK01000021.1 GCA_009649835.1 Candidatus Methanocomedens sp.
ATTCACTCTCCATTCAAAGAACCTAAAGGAACACCCATACAACCCGCAGCCGCTAAAGGTATTGGTGGAAAAGTGGAGGTGTTTTCAGAATATGCTGAAGGCTTAAAGGATGTTGAAGGATTTTCCCACATCATTTTAGTATGCCACTTCCACTTATCCGGGAAGCCATCATTAAAAGTGAAGCCATTTATGGATACGCAAATGCGTGGAGTTTTTGCAACAAGAGCTCCAAGTAGGCCGAATCCAATCGGCATTTCGATAGTGCGTCTTGTTAAAATTGAAGAAAACATACTCCATGTTCAAGATGTGGATATTGTTGATGGTACTCCCCTTTTGGACATTAAACCCTATGTAGGCGAATTCGATGCAAACGAGGTTTATAAGGTAGGGTGGCTTGAGAAAAATATGCATAAACTTCCAACGTCAAAGGATGATGGGAGATTCATTAAATGATCTGTGCGACTCCCGATAACAGAATGTATCAGGCTTCGTGCCTTTGGCACTTTGCCCTGATCCCTCCATTCAGTCGTGACTTCAGGTACACTCGAATCGCTATGTGAAATGCCCAAGCCAGACGGAAAGAATACCAAGGTGTCCGGATAAGGCTGATCAACCTGGCAGTTTCCTAAAATAATGAGAAAATCAATTTTTAATACAGATTGGTGAAACATGATGAATTCATCTAAAATAGATCTTGAAACAATTGGTTGGGATCTATTCTTTGAAGAGAACTTCAGTCCATACCAAATCCAAGGACTTGTTCCCGGCCGTATAACCCAGGTCCAGCGGAAGAGTTGCATTGCACTAACTGAAATGGGAGAGATCGAGGTCAAAGTATCAGGCAAATTCAGGTTCGATAATTTTGAGAAAGGAGCATATCCAGTTGTTGGTGATTGGGTTGGGATTAAGAAAGAATTTAAAGATGATAAGGGCATCATCCAGGCAGTCCTTCCAAGAAGGAGCAAATTCTCCAGGAAAGTTGCCGGGAGAGTTACAGAAGAACAAATCATAGTCGCAAATGTGGATATTGTCTGGATCGTATCAGGCCTTGATAATGATTTCAACATCCAACGGATTGAAAGATACCTTACTTTGGCATCAGAGAGTGGATCAAAACCTGTGGTAATATTAAACAAATCCGACCTTTGCGATGATCCTGATGGGAAAATAGAGCAAGTGAAAAGAATCGCTCCATTTACCCCTATACATTCCTTGAGTGCAGAACTCAACCAGGGCTTGGACACCCTTAATCGATACTTAGGGAAGGGAAAGACGATAGCTCTCCTCGGGTCCTCAGGTGTGGGCAAGTCGACTATTATCAACAGACTTCTCGGTATGGACCGTCAGAAAGTGGGGCCTGTGAGGGAATCAGATAGTCATGGAAGGCACATTACGACTTATCGTGAGATGATCATGCTTCCAAATGGCGGGATGATTGTAGATAATCCCGGTATGAGGGAGATCCAGTTATGGTCTGGAGGCGACGGTCTTAACGATGTTTTCAAGGATATTGAGGAGATTGCCCAACATTGCAGGTTCAGGGATTGCGTCCATAAAAGCGAGCCGGGCTGTGCAGTTAAGGATGCACTGGATAAAGGAGAGCTTGATCCCCGCCGATATGAACATTATTTGAAATTGAGAAAGGAGATCGAATTCCTCTCAATTAAACAAAATGAGATGGTCAGAAGCACAGAGAAGGCAAAATGGAAGAACATAGCTAAGTACGGAAAAGCAATGCGAAAACTCAAAACAGGAAAGGATTAGAAAGGAACAAAAATATAATAGATGGCAGGGCATAATACCCTTGTATCTGCCTTTATGCCAGTACTTCAAAGCTCAGTGCTTTGACCGGGCATTCCTTGACGCAAACACCGCAGGCATCGCACAGGTCGTAGTCTATCACAACCCTGCCTTCGTTTACGGCAATGGCCCTGGGCTCATGGGGACAGCTCCTCTCGCAGGTGCCACACCCAGCGCAGACTTCCTCATTCCATACCAATTTATTATCCTGGTTTGCCATTTGATATCCTCACAAATGTTCTTATTACGCTCTATTGATTGTAATAATAAAAAGGTTTTCCAAATTTATTTCACTGCTTTTTTGACATCCGCCTGGACAGCAGTTCGCCGCCCACGCCTACATTATCAGGGTCGTTCTCGTTGATAAGGATGATGAAGGCCTGGGCGGGGATATCTGTGACCCTGGCGGCTTCGCGTGTGAAGGATTCTACAAGGTCTTTCTTTTGTTCTTTTGACATATGGGGTCCGTCTATTGTGATTACGGGCATTGTATTACACCTCGATTTTTTGTAACTTTCTGCCACAGAGAGCACCGGGGACACATAGTGGAACTACTCTGTGCTTGTATAATCCATCATACAAATAGATAAGGATATTGAAGATATCAATTGTAACGTGAATTATTCATTGGCAGATATTTCCTATGACGTTGTGGTGGTCGGTGCCGGGCCTGCAGGCTCCATAGCTGCAAGGCATGCTGCCATGGCTGGTGCCAGGACCCTGGTCATTGAAGAACATGCGGCATCAGGCTCACCTGTCCAGTGTACGGGCCTTGTTAGCAGCAAGACCCTTGATGTATGTGGTATTGAGCCGGGAGCCTGGGTCTACCAGAAGATCAAGGGTGCCCATATTTTCTCACCTGACGGCAGCAGCATATCCATTGGCGGGGAAAAGGTCAGGGCATTTGTGATCGACAGGAGGATTTTCGACAGGCTCCTGCTGCAACGTGCCGCAGAGGCCGGGGCCGATGTGATGATGAAGACGAAGGCAGTTGGGCTTGGACCTGGGCTAAGACCGGAACAGGGACTAGAATCTGGTCATGGATCGGAGAGAGCCAGGGGAAAGAAGGTGCTGGAAGTCATAACCAACGGTAAGAGGTTCGATATTTCTGCCGGAGTGGTCATAGGGGCTGATGGAGTGCAGGGCAGTATCGCCAGGTGGAGTGCTATTGGCCAGGTGCAGAAAGTACTGTCAGGGGTGCAGATAGAGACCGCGTATGATGTGGAGAATACCGACCATGTGGAAGTGTTCCTGGGTAGTGATGTACCCGGGTTCTTTGCATGGGCTGTGCCAGTGAGCGAAAATACGGCACGTATCGGGCTGTGTGTTGACCCTGCCAGGACGCATTTGAGCGCATATGAACACTTGAGGAGGTTCCTGCACACAAATCCCAGGATGATGGAGCGCTCGGGAAAGGGGTGTTCTGATATGCTGGTTGGCTGTATCCCGCTCGGTCCCCAATCAAGAACGGCAGCTGATGGAGTGATTATCACCGGCGATGCGGCAGGGCAGGTAAAACCCACATCAGGCGGCGGGGTGTATATGGGTGCCCTGTGTGCGAAGATCGCAGGTGAGGTGGCTGCAAAGGCGGCGCTGTCGGGTGATACTTCGGCAGGGGCGCTGATGGAGTACGACAGGCGGTGGCGGGAAGTTGTGGGAAAGGAACTGGCTGTGGGAATGCGGATACATAATGTGTTCGGGCGGCTGGACGACGGGGATTTCAATGAGTTGATGAGGTTTTTTGGTGAGCCTGAGGTGCTGGAGCTGATCAATACGTATGGGGATATTGACCATCCGTCCATACTACTGGGTAAGCTGGTCACAAAGGCCAAAGCTGGCCGGATGTTGGGAGTTGGCAGGATAGCACTGCGAGCAATGATGGGGTGATGGGAAAGGTGGAATTACACCCTAACATTGGTGTAAAGCAATAATCCCGTTATTTCCAGGTGATCAGTCCTTCTCCTGGCTTCATGATCCTGTCTATCAACCCATATTGTACCGATTCTTCTGCGCTTAAAAAGAAGTCCCGGTCCGTATCCCTCTCAATGACCTCCATGGACTGGCCCGTGTGATTGACCAGGATCTGGTTAAGGTGCCTCTTGACCCTGCCCATCTCCTTTGCCCTGATCTCCACGTCCGAAGCCTGCCCTTCCGCACCACCCAGGGGCTGGTGTATCATCATCCGTGCATCAGGAAATGCTAGCCTTTTGCCGACGGTTCCTGCAGCCAGTAAGACCGCAGCCATGGAAGCGGCCTGTCCAATACAGATAGTTGAAATATTACATGAGATGCACTGCATGGCATCATAGATAGCAAATCCAGATGTCACCAGGCCCCCTGGACTGTTTATCAGGACGCGGATATCGTCCTTATTGTCCAGTGATTCCAGGTACAGAAGCTGTGCAATGACATTTTCAGCCATTTCATCATCTATCTCGCCTGTGAGGAATATTAGATTGTGATCCAGCAGGCGGGAATAAATGTCTACCAAATGTTCGCCGTGAGGTGTTTTTTCTGATACGTAAATCGTCTTAACCATCTTGTTTCCCCCATCCTCTATATTCATCAAGTAAAATTCCTAAATGGAATTTTGGGATGATGTACTTAATAATGTAATTTTTGTTCTTACATTAAGAAACTATCTTTTTTTGGAACTCGAGTTGAACCACAGTGCTAATCTTCTATATTGTCCACTTTTCTAAACGGGTCTGATCAGCAGCAAGACCTTTGATGTATTTGGTATTGAGCCAGGGGAATATGTATACCAAAAGATCAAGGGTGCCCGTATTTTCTCACCTGACGAGAGCAGCATATCCAATGGCGGAGAGAATGTCAGGGCATGTGTGATCGAAAGGACGATTTTCGACCGACACCTGCTGCAACGTGTAGCAGAGGCTGGGGACAATGTGATGATGAAGACAAAGGTAGTTGGCCTGGGTCTGGGACTGGACCCGGGGCCGGGACTGCAATCGAGGCCTGGGAATGCCAGGGGAAAGAAGGTTGTTTTATGAATGGCAAATTCCTGCCCACATTCTTTCTTACGCTTCCCTGCCGCCCCTCTTGCACTTGACAGGCTGCCGACCATGGGGGTGCAGACAGGGAGCAGGTTGTTTGATGTGGGTTAAAGGGTGAAAGGGTATATTTAGTCAACGACCTCGTTTTCGAAAAACGGGGCATTATGGCGTGGGTGCATGCCCCATCCTATCGTTTTTTGTTTTTTTGGCTTTTATCGGCAAAAATGGGCACGAAAATAGTGAGAGTGGCAACTTTCAGTATTTACAATCCCTAATAACGTGTGGGATATAAAATTCCATATGCTTGTGAAAATCAGCGAGTTTTGATTCTGAGATCATATAACTATGAACTCTTTATGAAGTGAGCATAACGTTTTGAGCATATGCGACGTTGCGACCGAAGGAAACAATGTCCTGTAGAGCAAGGGCATAAACCCGTAGCGTATATGCTGTGTTAGGCGCTGTAAATCTGAAGTACTTACACATAATAGTCGATTTTTTAGTTATTATAGGAATTTACCTTTTATTGCACCTTAGGTTCCGAGGATTCCATATTGCCCAGCAAGAGTACGAAAGATATCAGACAGCCCACGCCGATAAGTCCCCATAGAGCTACCAGCATGATGTCTTCCGACGCACCTGATTGAAACGCCCACACAGTGGCTGCGGATAATGCAGCCATATAAACGGTGGCATTGACATTCCATATCACTGCCAACACATATCCCCAGGGTTGGCGCTTCCACAACCAGACCGCGCCCAACAGACCAAATGAGACCACTAATGACAGGTCCAATGCAGATATCAGATTAGTAGGATGCTCTACATTAATGACGATTTCTGGAACCTGTCCGGTGAAAACGTATCCGAGTGATAGAGAGATATGAAAACTACCCAGCAACAGTGCCACGAGCACCATGTACCCGCCAATCCATTTCACAGGCGTACCAGGTCGAAACCGCTCTGTAATTCCCTTCACATTTAGTGACGTTATTCCAAAGATGAGAGCAAAAATCGAAAGGGTAAATAGTGCAACATACACTAAAAAGAGGCTGTTAAATGCTGCCCCAAAGAGATAAAAAGCATAGTTGTAAAGCGTGTAAAATAACATTCCAAACCAGACCAACTGTGCGCGCTGCGAGCCCCGTTTTGAAAGCACCAATGATAGGATCAACAGAGGTACGGCTAAAAGAAGCGTCACCAAGTCATTGCTGTACAAGGCTGACTTAACCAGGAGGTTATCTTGGTAAATGCCGTCGATAAAAAGCCCTCCCACAGATGCTACAACCATCAAGATGACGATAATGACCGAGAGAATAAAAGCCGATTTAAATTCTGTCTTTAACATTGTTTCTTCATTTTTCATCGGTTTTTCTTTCATTTTTACTTCTCCAATGATATATTGCTTCAGATTTATTGCGCTTAACGTTTCGCGGATATGAGAAGTTGCGACCAACAGGAGCAATTTGGGTGAAGTGACTGAAGGGAACGGAACCTCATATCCGCTGTTAGATGAAGTTTCGCCCCGTTGCCCCATATTCCATTAAATTCTTTCAAAAATAAAATCACATTCTGACTTCCCATATGCTAGAGTATTTTCCCATGAACTTCCTCTATGCACTTTTAATTTGGGAAAACCCGGTATGAAAAACTCCTTGTCTACTTCACAAAACAATTCTGTTAATTCAGAAACACCTAACGAATCAAAGAAATCTTTAAATACACATCTCCTG
>PYCK01000202.1 GCA_009649835.1 Candidatus Methanocomedens sp.
TTTCAGATTGAGTTTAACTTCCGAGATGCAAAACAATATTGGGGTCTGGAAGATTTTATGAATGTTAAGGAGGTTCCCGTAACTAACGCTGCCAACTTAGCTTTTTTCATGGTGAATGTTTCTCAGGCACTAATTCACAATGTTCAGAAGGATGATCCCGATTTTGGTATCCAAGACCTTAAGGCATATTTCAGAGGTAGCAAATATGTCAATGAAACATTAAAATTGCTACCGCAAAAACCAGACCAAATTTTAATTCAGCAGATATTTACCCAAATAACGAAAATCGGAAGTATTAATGGTGGTTAGTACTGATTAATGGCGAAGGTATTGTAATAGAGAAAGAGAATAACATGCATTTTAAAGCGAAGATGAAATTAAGTCATATTTGACTAATCCGAACCTGCCAGGTTGTTTTTGGAAAGGAAAGGTCTTAGATAATTTTCGCCTGAATTTGAAAAATACATTTTATTAGGAATATAACATGAACCAGGGCACTAACAGGGCAAACATAAAACAAGGACTAAGCGTAGGCATTGTTCTAAAACAAGACCAGAGAAGCGGGAAAATAACCCAGGGCATTGTAAAAAGAATCCTGACAAAATCCTCACACCACCCGCATGGAATAAAAGTTCAGTTAGAAAACGGTCAGGTTGGAAGGGTCAAGGAAATTCACTCAAAATAGCCACATACAGGCCATGTACAACGTACGGGGTATACCGTGCTGTGACTTGCAGGTAGATAGGGTTGAAATAGTAATTGATATTGACTTTTTAAGTTCGTTCTTAAAAATTGACAAATTGGAATTAGTATGGTTAAGAAATACCTGCACCTGAAAAGGAAAAGAAATAGCAAACCATAAGATAAGCTATTAGCACGAACATCAACCATCATACCTCCTGCTTCCTGCCTGTTGAACCGTTATTCTATACTCAACTATAACAAAGTCCCATCATGTAGTATATTCAGCATTGATCCGCACATAATCATAGCTCAGGTCGCATCCCCAGGCCGTAGCGCATCCGCTGCCCACTCCAAGGTCCACCATGATAATAACCTCTTTAGAACCCATGATCTCCTTAAGCGTATCTTCCAGGGTGCTGACGATCCTGCCTTTTTCCACCAGCATTACCGATGAGTGATTGCTGGCAAACGTCAGGCTGACACGGTCCTGTTCCATTTCTGCACCTGAATATCCCACAGCAGCCACCACCCTGCCCCAGTTGGGGTCCCTGCCAAATATTGCGGATTTGACAAGGGGTGACGTGATGACAGCCTTTGCAGCCAGTACAGCATCACTTTCGCTTGCTGCCCCAGTAACCCTTGCCTCGATCAGGCGTGTGGCACCTTCACCATCCCTGGCGATCATCCTGGCAAGTGCTGTGCAAACTGCTTCCAGACCCTGCCCGAACTCTTCCGGGTCTGTGTGACCCATTTGTCCGGTGGCGGTTATCAAAACCATATCATTGGTACTGGTATCCCCATCCACCACTACCATATTGAAACTCTTATCCACTGCCCGCTTAAGATACTTTCCCAGCTCCCCGGCATCCATCGCAGCATCGGTGTACAGGAAAGCCAGCATAGTACCCATATTCGGGGCGATCATGCCGCTACCTTTGGCTATCCCGCCGATGCGTGTGCCGTCAGGAAGTTCAACTGCCGCCTCCTTGGCAAAGGTGTCTGTGGTCATAATAGCCCTGGCAGCGGCTGTACTACCCTTGGCCGAATCAGTCAAACCCGCTGTCACCTCCCCTACCTGTGACCTGATAATATCAAGATCAAGCCTGTGACCGATAACACCCGTGGATGCCACTGCCACTGTCCTCTCATCCAGGCCGGGTCTGGCAGCCAATTTCGCCATATCCCTGGCATCCTCTACCCCTTCTGGCCCTGTAAATGCATTGGCATTGCCGCTGTTGGCTATCACTGCAGACAACCTGCCCCCCTCAAGGTGCTCCCTCGTAAGTATCAGGGGTGCGGCTATGACCCGGTTACGAGTGAACACACCTGCTGCGCTGCCTTCTGCTTTTATAAGCGCCAGGCCGTACTTATCCTGCTTTACACCCCAGGCAGACACACCTTTTACAGCACAGATGCCGCCGTCTATGAACTTCAACTGCAATAGCAACAACTCCCATCAAGCTAAGCTGATAATGCCAGCCCGGCAATAATATCATGGCGCGTCACAATACCAACCAGTTCACTGTCCTTGATCACCGGCACCCTGACAACATTATGTTTGACCATTCTCGATGCCACAGTCTCCAGGCTTTCAGAAACATCTGCAGTGACCACGGGATGGCTCATTACATCGCTGACCTTCTTGTTGCCCACATCATCCAGTGCATGGCTGGCCTCTTCCCATCCGATAAGTTCCCTAAGCGGCACCTCAATTATCTCAAAGGGACTGGGCAGCCAGAGCTGGCTGTCCCTTTCCGGTACTTCCAGCAATTTAAGGATATCACTTTCTGTGATCATACCTGTCACTTTACTATCCTGTACCACTGGTATACCGCCTACCTTATGCTCCCTGAGTAACCGGGCAGCATGTTTGACCGGGTCGTTGGGACTGCAAAATACCACGTTCTTTGTCATGATCTCATTTACCTGCATAATTATCACTCCTTTTGGCACTCCTCAGGGAAAGGTTGCAGGATTCCATAGTCCTGCCGTTTCGTCAAGTCCGAACATCAGGTTCATGTTCTGCACCGCCTGCCCTGATGCTCCTTTAACCAGGTTGTCAATGGCAGATACCACTACCAACCGCTGTCCTTCTGCATCCATCTCAAACCCTATATCGCAGAAATTTGAACCCCGTACCGGACCCAGCATGGGAATGCCACCTATAAGCCGGATGAATGGTTTGTCCTTGTAGAACCGGTTGTAGATATCGGCAACCTGCCCTGTATCCATATCTTCTTTCACGAACAGGTGGGCTGTGGTCAGGATACCCCTGACCGACGGGACCACATGCGGCGTGAAACTGACCCTGGTATTATTATCCAGCCGTCCCAGTTCCTGCTGCATCTCGACACCGTGGCGGTGGGTAGTAAGCTTGTACGCCTGCACGTTCTCTGCCATGTTCGGGTAGTGGGATACCCCACTTGGTTCGACACCGGCACCGGATATACCGCTCTTGGAGTCAAAGACCACCCGCTCGACCAGCCCGGCGGCTGTCAATGGTGCGGCAGCCAGGATTGCGCCGGTCGGATAACACCCGGGATTGGCGATCATTGAGGCACCGACAACTTCAGGATGCAGTTCAGGCAGGCCGTAAACGGCCTCCTTTGGTGCTTTGTGTTTAAGGTTGTAGGTCTTTTCGAACACACCAACAGGCAGCCGGTAGTCTGCGCTAAGGTCTATGACCTTTGTGCCAGCGTCCAGTAGCGGCGGCACCACATCCATGGCACTGCCGTGGGGGACTGCTGTGAAGACCACATCACACTGGCCCGCCACTTCACCTGCACTTAGGTTTTGGAACTTCAGGTCAGTAAAACCCCTCAGGTGCGGGTGTGTGTCACTCACCGGATTGCCGTCCAGGCGCCGTGAGGTCACGCATACCACTTCTACCCCTGGGTGGCCGGTCATAAGGCGCATCAATTCGCCACCAGTGTAGCCCGAACCTCCGATAATCCCTGCTTTTATCATAGTATCACTGTATTTACTACTCTTTAGGATATATAATCTATTTATTAGCTATGTTTTTTTACAAGGAAAATTGTGTTTTTGCACTCCACTTACGCCCTGCGCCCGACCCCCGACACCCAGGATACCATCCATCTGCACGAGACTTTTTATTATTTTACTAGGACGATTCAGAAAACCGCAGAGAGCGCAGAGGCACGCAGAGAAAAATAACGACCCTCTGCGCCTCTCTGCGTCCTCTGCGGTGAATCTTTTTTGCCGCGATCCATTTACCCAGAATAAATTAAAAAGTCACATCTGCACAAGGATAATCGATACTCACCCAATGTTAAATATAATTAAAAAAATTTAAAAGTAAGCCAAGGTCCGGATTCGAACCGGAATAAAACCGCTTACTGCCAGCACATGATAATGTGCATATCTGCAGGCGATTGCGTAGCCGCTCCGCCACCTTGGCGCTTAGGTGGCTGTAAATATACATTATAGTAAATAATTCTTTTCATCAAGGCAATTAAGAAAATGGCATTATCTGCACAACTTTAAGGTACAATAAAGATAATTTCCAAACTATTCCAACGGTTTGGATAATATGATAGTCAATGCAGAATGCGTAGGGTGCGGCCAGTGTGTAGTATTTTGTCCCAGCGAGGCAATTTCAGTATGGGGCAGAGCAAGTATCAGTGACAACTGCACCCGGTGCGGTGTATGTGTACCATACTGCCCGCTGGGTGCAATCAGGGAGGATGAGGTATGAAAGCCCTGATAATAGGCGGCGGTCTTGGCGGCCTGCTCACAGCAGCGCGGCTTGTAAAGGCAGGACACAGGGTAGAAATATTTGAACGCCAGGGCCTTATCGGCGGGCGGTTCATCAACCTGGACTATAAAGGCTATAAACTGACATCCGGTGCACTGCACATGATTCCCCATGGACCCAATGGACCGCTGGCATCCATGTTGAAAGAAGTGGGTGCAAACGTGGAGATCGTTGCATCCTCACCCATAGCGGTTCTCAGGATGCCAGATTATGATGGCGTCAATGACCTGGCTTTCCACAAGTTCCCTGGACCGCTTTCATGGAAGAACAGGCTGAAACTCTCCTACCTCACATTTATGTCCAAGTTCTTCAAGCCTTCCGGTATAAGTTTTAGGGATTGGTTCCACCCGTTCATAAATGACCCCTGGCTGGTTAAAATGGCAGATGCCTTTTGCGGGTGGGCACTCAGCATGTCAAGCAAGGATCTACCGGCTGAAGAGATGATGGCCATTATCGAGAATATGCATCGCTATGGTGGTCCCGGTGTGCCAATTGGCGGATGCAGCGCCGTTACAGATGCCCTGGAAAAGGTAATACTGGAAGGTGGTGGGACCATACATACCAACTGCCAGGTTGACCGGATACTGATAGTGGACAACAGGGCAGTGGGAGTGGAGGCTGACGGTGAGACAATATTGGGGGATGTGGTCATAAGCGATATCGGGCACCAGTTAACAGCACAGTTATACGACCACCCTGACACTGATAAGTTCAAAGAATACACAGCAGCACTGAATTCGGCCAGACCAGCGGCAGGTATCAAGATATGCCTGGGCGCAAA
>PYCK01000203.1 GCA_009649835.1 Candidatus Methanocomedens sp.
AAATATAATATTATCAAATAAGTTGAAAATATTGAAGTTGTCAAACATTTATGGAGGCATACTAAGCCTCCTTATTGTTGGCATATACCTATTTTTTTCCATAGCATTTCCAGGTACTCCAAAATATTTTTTAGCACAGGTAATCCTGCTGCCAATAGGTGTGATATTGACTGCAGTATTTTCTTACCTGCAACTGGGTCACAATAAAAAGATACAAGGAGATGCTGTATGCTCCCTGTTGCCGGGATTCTTAATAAGTGCATTTTGTATAATACCTGGCTTGATTATTGTCCTTTTGTTCCTTTTTTTCCTTTTGTTGGATCCTAGTCTACTATACAGATTATCCATAACTCTTTTAATCATTTTTATCATGGGAATTCTGGGTCTAGTATTTGGCATTCTCTCAATATATGTGCTCCTGAAGATTGACAGAACAGTCCCTGAAGGGCTTGAGCAGTGGAAGGTAAAGGGGTTGCAGATAGCTACAATAATACTGGCAGCCGGGGTTGTGGTTGCCGGACTTTCAATAGTATCAGGCAAAACGGCAGATTCAATGATGTATTATGAAATTGTGCTTGATGCTTCAGAAGATACTACTTTCTACATGCCAGTGCCCGTGAATCTTATTGACAATGACGCCGCAGACATAACTAACGAGTTGAGGGTAATCGAGGGGGATGCCCGGTGGAATATTGTTGATACCGAGCATGGAAAAGCACTTGAAGTTCATACCAGTTCAAAATGCAAACTGTATGTCGAGAAGAATTACGGCAGCAGAAACTGGGACGATGCCGATATCTGGCTGGAAGATTTCAGTATCAGTATGCTGGATGGAACTGATCGATCCGTGAAAGCGTTTGAAAGTACTGATGTGTGGGTGTTTGCATCAAACGAAAATACCAGTATGATCCTGGGATTAAGTTTGGATGACGGCTTTAACGATATGTGGTCTTATACTATCTATGAAACGTCACTGGATGAAGGGTGGCAGACTGTTAATGTGGAATTGAGTAAGATGAAGTATGATTGAATGCATCACCACTTTCGCCTGAATTCCCAGGTATTAGCAAATTGCTATCAATGACTCAAGTCTATAGAAATGAGGGTGTGTTATCATTTCCTCACCCCAGACTCCCCAGGCGGCAGCATCATAGCAATCCTGTCAGCCGAAGCGATGGACTTCACCAATTGCCTGTCCCCAACCTCATCCACCAGCATCTTGTAGACCTTCTTAGCAATATCGCTCTGGTTGAACCCGCCCGGCTCCACCTCAACCACATACTGTGCCAGCCTTCGCACAACCCCTGGCGGCCCGCCCACAAGCCTCACAGCACCCTTCAGCTGGATCCCCACCGCTGCACCCACCAGGGCAGTCATATAATTGCGCTTGCCCCTGATAATGAACGAACCCCTGGGCACGAACTCACCACTCTCAGGCGTCTTGGACACCTGCTCAGGCGTCACCCAGTAACAGTCACCCTCAGCCCTGCCTGACTTCCACACACCCGAGTTGGAGACCACAAACATGGCAGCCTCCTCAAGCGTCGTCTGTGGTACTTCCTTACCTTCCGTCTTTACGACAACCACAGGCGAGCCAGGCGCTTCTGTATGGAAAAATATATCCCGCTTTTCCATATACTTCTTAACCACTTCCTCATTAGTGCCCGCATCCCGGCCCCCTATAACCAAAAACCCATCAGAGGACTCGAACCACCTGAACTTATCATACCAGCGGGGTTTCACCTTGACCTTACCCTTCAACTGCCTGGTGCGCACAGGCTCCTGCTTTTTCCTTATCAGTTCCTCAGTCTGGAGTATGGCACGCCTGGCACCGGAACTTTTACCTGCCACCTTCTTTGCCTTATCATAATATACCTGGGCATTCTGTGGCACTGTCAACTTGATATCCACATCCACATTCGTACCGTCCAGTTCCACTGAAAGTTTCCCTGAGCTTGGGTCTATGGACCTGATCATCTTTGCCTGTGGAATCTCGGCACCCTTCAGCCTGCTTCGTATCTCATCCCAGCCCAGCCGCTGCCTTGCCTCAGTGATGATATTCAAGATCTCCTCTACAGGCTGGTAATGGGCATACAGCAGCTCCCCCTTTTCTTTAAACCCGGCTGCCTGCTTCGTGAACTTCTCGATAGCCTGCTGCTGCTGTCTCAGCCTCCTCTCCAGCACACCTTCCTTTTTCTGCTCCACTGCCACTTTTTTGGCTGCAACCTCTATACCTGCACTGAAATATTCATCAAGGGCCTGGTTAAAACTATCCAGCTTTCGGGTCTCAAAACCCTGGTAGCGCATAAGTCCGAACGGCAGCACATCAATGTTCTTACCGTCCTTTACCACCACCTGCGGCTCAAGTTTGCCATCTACTATCGGCCCGAAAACCTTATCCATCGCCGCATGCAGCCCCTCAGTATCCAACATCTTAGCAGCAGGGGTCGCCTTGTCAATACCTGCTTGCAGGCACACTTCCTCAGCCAGCACACCACCCATGTTCAACCTGGTGGCCAGCGTCCTCACAACATCGCTTTGTGATTCACTGAATATACCGGTAAGGCCAACGGGCGATACATCGAGCGGGCTCATCTGGGGAGGGGGCAGTTCATAGATCTCGCCCCTGCGCAGCGTCCGGTCCCTGAAACTAACAGGTTTCATAGGCTGCAGGATCCTGCCCTCGTCATCGGTAAGAATAATATTGCCCCTTGCAAACAGTTCGGAAATTAATCTGGTAGTGACCCCGGCCCTTATAACTTCCAGTTCGATGATCCGGTCGAAGTCATGCTGGGAAACACGCTTTATCCTGCCCCCCATTATATGTTTGCGAAGCAGCATGGGAAACCCCTGTGGCAACTGGGGGGCCGGGCGCGGATAACGGGTGAGGTGCATCTGCTTGCCAGCCTGTATAACCAGGTTGTGCCTACCCTGTCCGTATATACTCAGTGTGATCCTTATCTCATCATTGGAAGTCTGGTATATCTTGCCGATCTTTGCATCCAGCAGACTGGGTGTGCCGCTGTTGAACTCTGATACAATGGCAGCCACATCCACACTGGTCATTTCCTCTTTCATGGGGCAGGTACTATGGACTGTAAACTCATAATCCTTTGCAGGAATATCGAAACTGTTTTGATAACATATTCCAGATTAAGGGAGAATGACCAGTTTTACGGATTTTGCCGAAACCTGCCAGCGTATCGAGAACATCCCAGGTTCCCTTGAAATGACGCAGGTAGTGGCGGAATTTTTTTCCAGTGTGGAAGATGATGAGCTTGAGATAGTATCCAGGTTCATTATGGGCCTGGTGTTCCCTGTATGGAGTCCATTGCAGCTTGGTATCGGACCCAGCTTGCTGTATACTTCCCTGTCCAGGGCATCCGGTGTGCCTGTAAAGGGTATCATTAACCTGGTACGAGAGACCGGGGACGTTGGACTGGCAGCAAGAGAAGCACTAACTGGAGCCAAGAAGTCACAATCCACACTGGCAGCTTTTGGGGAAGAGGAATCGGTACTATCCATACAGGACGTTTTTACAAGATTCTCTGATATTGCCAATACCTCGGGCAAGGGCTCCCAGTCCTCCAGGGCAAGGAACCTCCAGTTCCTGTTCGGCCGGGCCACACCAATTGAGGCCGTATACCTGGCACGGCTGGCCATCGAGGAACTGAGGATCGGGGTGGGTGAAGGAATTGTCAGGGATTCCATTGCAAAAGCTTTCAATGTACCAAAGGACGCTGTGGAACGGGGCTATATGCTCACCAATGACCTTGGACTGGTTGCGAGGGAGGCAAAACTTAACGGCACACACGGTCTGGCAGGCCTGGATATGGAACTGGGTCGCCCCATCAGGATGATGCTGGCCCAGATATCCCAGGGTATCGAACCTGCCGTTAATGAAATGGGGCCGGTGGCAGTAGAATGGAAATTCGACGGTGCCAGGGTGCAGATCCATAAGGATGGTGATAATATCTCTATATATTCACGGCGCCTGGAAGATGTGACAAACTCACTGCCTGATATAGTGGAAATGGTAAGGGAAGGTATATCTGCTAAATCGGCACTCCTTGATGGTGAAGCGGTGGTATTGGGGCCCAATGGTAAGCCCGGAGCCTTCCAGCAGATACTCAAACGGTTCAGGCGCAAGTATGATGTGGATACGGTGAAGGAACAAATACCTCTGCAATTGTATCTGTTCGATATATTATATTTCAATAGTGAGAGCCTGTTTGACAATACCCTGGTACAGCGTAGACAGCACCTGGTTGAATGTGTGACCCCCTCTGATAACCTGATAATAGCAGAGCAGGAAATCACTTCAGATGTAAAGGTTATCAATGATATTTACCGTGAAGCTTTGGAAGCGGGTCATGAAGGTGTGATGCTGAAAAACCCGGAATCACTTTATTCTCCTGGCAAGCGCGGGAAGAACTGGCTTAAGATCAAGCCGCTTATGGAGTCACTGGACCTGGTGGTTATCGGCGGTGAATGGGGTGAAGGACGGCGCGCTAACTTTATAGGATCATTCCAGCTTGCATGTATTGAGCAGGAATCAGGTGATATTCTATCCCTTGGAAGAGTGGGAACAGGCATTACTGACGATATGCTTGAAGAGCTGACAGCACGGTTTACGGAACTCATTGTAGTTGAGAATGGCAAGGAACTGGAATTCGTGCCACAAGTGGTGTTCGAAGTCGCTTTTGAGGAAATCCAGAAAAGCCCTACTTACAATTCAGGTTATGCACTGCGGTTTCCCAGGCTTGTCAGGGTGAGGGATGACAAGAGTCCTGACGATGCAGATACACTTGATAGAATCGAACAGCTGTATATCAACCAAAAAGGAAGACCTGACAACGCTTCATGATGTTGGTTCCAGCTAATCGGTCTATACTGTGAACTTATTGATTATTTATTCATCCTGTAATTCATTAACAATTTATTCATCCTGTATAGTCATTGACAATTTATTTATTCTGAAAAAGGATATATATCATGTGCAATATCATAGAGATTGTTCGTTTAATAACGAACCAAGAGTCGCAGGATATACAGAGGTCTTTTTTTTACTAAACTCCCACTCCCACCCCTTAAAGTCTTTGTATACCTGTTCTCTTGCAAAAAACGGGGGGCATGTGTCCCCACATTTTCATTTTTCTACCACAATTCACTCCATAATAAAATCTTCAAATGTGGTCTGTCGCAGTTTGTTCCTGCCCAGGTTTGACAGCTTGATACCTAAAAGCCGAATCTTCCTGCCGTCAAAGAACTCCGTGGCAAGTTCACTCGACACCTGTCTGATGATATCCAGGTCCCTGTTATCATGATCCAGTGTCCTGGCCCTGGTAAATGTGGTAAAATCCTCCTGCCGCACTTTTACAGATACTGTCCTGAAGGAAAAACCCTTCTTCTGCAATGACTTGTGCACCAGAGCGGCAATATTGTCAAGAGCCCCGTACAGCAGCGCAGTATCACCAGTATCCACATCAAAGGTGTGCTCCCTGCTAACCGACCTGGTCACGCCCCGCTCCTCCACCTCACTATCATCCACCCCCTGCGCCAGTAAATGCATTCCAGCGCCCCACTTGCCGAACACATCCACCAACTTGTCCCTGTCAAATCGTGCCAGCTGCCCGATGGTCCTGATTCCCATCCCCTGCAGTATCTCCTCGTTCTTACGACCTATCCCTTGCAGTCTGCGTACCTCCAGTGGCTCCAGGAATCCGGCTACCCGGTCCGGTTTCACAACAATCAGGCCGTCAGGCTTGTCCAGGTCCGAGGCTATCTTGGCCGCAGACCTGGTGGGAGCGATGCCGATAGAGCACGTTAGCCCCTCTTGCGCCCTTATTTGTGCTTTGATCTCCTGTGCGACCTTTACAGCCTCTTCATGGTCCCTTACTTTTTCACTGATATCAAGGTAGGCCTCATCCACACTCACCTGCTGGAACCTGTCGGCTTTTGACCTGAGTATCTCCATAACCCTGCAGGAAACCTCCTTGTACAATTGCATATCCACCCTCAGGTACACGGCATCCGGACACAGCTTATATGCCCTGGAAATGGGCATTCCGGAATGTATCCCGAACTCCCGCGCTTCATATGAGCAGGTGCTCACCACACCTCTGCCGATTCCGCCTTTTGGGTCAGAACCCACCACAACCGGACGCCCTTTAAGGGACTGGTCCCGGTGCTGTTCAACTGAGGCATAAAAACTATCCATATCCACATGAAGGATGATGCGACTCATTAAATTGCTCCGTTGAGATGTTTGTGCTGCGGGAAATAATTATACTGTAGCTCCTCATTTCAATACTGCAATACTGTAACCCCACACTTAAATACTGTAACCCCTCATTTAATAATTACTCCCGGAGGGATGCGATATGAAATTCAATTACAAGTGGGAAGCAATATTTGCGCTGATACTATTAACAATATTTACACTGCCTGCCTTGGCCAGGCTGGGCCTGGATTACCTGTGGTTCGATTCACTGGGATATGCAAGCGTTTTTCTTGTTAAATACAAGATGAGCATCCTGATGTTAGTGGTTTTCACGATCCTGACAGCACTTATCCTGTTTTTGATACTCCAATCCGGGATTAAAACCCTCCTGAAAATGGGAGGGAGTATCACCTCCCTGTGGGACCAGGAATTCTTCACCGGGCAGCCAAAAGAATACATCGAGATGGAAACGAAAGGTGACCTGGCTGGAGGAGTGAAGGCGGCAAAGATGCCTGCCCTTATTTTGATAATCATGATCTCAGTGATACAGGGACTGGCGGCCTCAGGCTCATGGCTGAATGTCCTGATGTACCTGAACAGGACACCTTTTGGCACAGCCGATCCCATTTTCAATAATGATATAACCTTTTATGTGTTCGAACTGCCGTTCTACAAATTCCTGCTGAGCTATTCACTCACAGTCCTGCTCCTGGGGCTTCTTGTACTGGCAGTCCTGTATGCAACATTTAACTGGAAGCTGTTGATGAAAGCACCCTTGAACTTCAGGATTGTACTGGCAGGTTTTTTAACTGTCCTGGCCACCAGGACGTACCTGGGACGCTACAATATCCTGTACAGTGAAACAGGCGTAGTCTACGGTGCAGGATATATCGATGTGGCCATAAGGCAGTACATTCCTGTTATAATCGCTGCTATCTTCATACTCTCGGCCCTGTTGATACTGGTATCAGGCTGGCTGGACAGCACATCTGTACCATCGATCCCAAAGATACTGGCAGGCATGATCGCTGCCATGTTACTCATTTCAGTCTTTGGTGGCATCGCCACCATGGTCATCCAGGAATACAAGGTCACGCCTAATGAACTGGAACTGGAAAGACCCTATATCATGAACAATATCGCTATGACCAATACCGCCTATGATCTTGACGAGGTCGAGGTCAGGCAGTACCCCTTAACATACAACCTCACCGATGATGTCCTTGAGCACCCTTCCATCATCAATGCCAGGTTGTGGGATTACCGCCCCCTCACGACCATCTATCAGCAAAAACAGGCGATACGCACTTATTACGGCTTCAATGACGTGGATGTGAACAGGTATGATATCAACGGCACCAAGCACCAGGTCTGGCTGTCGGCAAGGGAGATATTCTATGACCAGCTGCGCGGCAAGGCCGATACCTGGCTCAACAAACACGTACTCTACACCCACGGTATCGGGGTGGTCATGTCGCCGGTGAACCTTGTGGTGGACCAGGGAATGCCAGAGATGTATATTGAGAACATCCCGCCTGTAAGTTATATCCCGTCGCTGACAATAGAGCAGCCCAGGATATACTACGGTGAAAGGACAGACACATATATCTTTACAGGTACGGGCAGGGATGAGTTCGATTATCCCAGTGGCGATACCAATGTGGGCAACACATATGACGGGACAGGCGGGATCAGTATGAGTGGGCTGAATAAGCTTATCGCGACCATCGCACTGGGCGAACTTAAGATCCTCACATCCTCTGATATTGATAAGGACAGCAAACTGCATATCAAGCGTGATGTGCTGGACCGCACCGGCCTTATTACCCCGTACTTGCTCCAGGATTCGGATGCCTATGCAGTTGTGGGGGCCGACGGGCATATCTACTGGATGATCAATGCTTTTGTGACAACAGACAAGTATCCTTATTCAGAACCCCTGTGGATAGGCAACACCAGGGTGAACTATGTCCAGGACTCGACAAAGGCAGTCATTGATGCATACAACGGGACCGTCACTTATTATATCATCGAGGATGACCCGCTACTCACTGCTTATTCAAGCATATTCCCTGGTGTATTTAAGCCAATGGACTCAATGCCTGATGACCTGAAACAGCATATCAGGTATTCCCCTGACCTGTTCCAGATACAATCCACTATCTATACCGATTACCATATGAATGTGCCCGAGGTGTTCTACAACCGGGAGGACAGGTGGCAGATGGCTAAAGAGAAATATGCCAATTCATTGATCCAGGTTGAGCCTTATAATGTACTGCTTGAAGTGGACGATTCCACAGATTTCATAATGATGCTGCCTTTCACACCGGTCAACAAGGACAATATGATCGCCTGGATGGCAGTGAACCAGGATCCCCCACGATACGGCCAGAAGATACTGTATGAGTTCTCAAAGGACAAACTGATCTACGGTCCGGCCCAGATCGAGGCGCTGATAGACCAGGATGAGGATATCTCCAAGGACCTGACCCTGTGGAGCACGGGTGGTTCACAGGTAATCAGGGGTAACTTGCTGGTCATTCCCATCAAGGACTCCCTGCTCTATATCGAACCTCTGTATATCTCGGCAGAGTCTGCATCCAGCATCCCTGAACTGAAGAAGATACTGGTGGTGTATGAGAACAGGGTGGCAATGGAGGATTCGCTTGAAGAGGCACTGCTGAAAGTGATTGGTGTGAATGTCACGTCAACTGCTGCCCCCATCCCTGTTGGGATCGGGACAGGGGATGTGACACTGACTGAATTGCTGGAGGATACTATCTCACATTATGAAAAGGGACAGGAGTACCTTAAGACAGGGGACCTTGAGAACTACGGTCGTGAGATGAAGATAGTGGACAGCCTTATGGAGAGGCTTGCACAGCTTGTAGAGGAAAGTGCTGATTAAAAGCGTTTCAGGTCGATGTACCCTGACAGGTTTACGGTCCCCATTGCTGCGATGGTCTCGCTGTTACGGTTATTTATAGGTGAGACTATGACCGGCATGCCTTTATACGGCCCGCTTCCGGCTAAACCGTGGACGATCTTACCGGTATTTAAGGCCTGTTCCAGGTATTCTCCTGTGTAGTTGTAGTCAACTACTTTGCTGTTCTCGACCCTGACGCCGTTGTGGTTCTTGCTTCGCATGGTTATGGGAAGTCCTATTGTGCCGTATATTGCCAGGGCTATGGGTTCAAGCTCTTCGGCTGTTGAATTTTCGGAGATAATAAGTCCGGCCATTTTATTCACAGATGATACACTATCAATCATGATATATAAGGTGTTTGATGAGTGGGGCCTTGGCACAAAATTACTCAATCTGCAGTCCCATAACTTCGCAGTCTTCTTCAGTGAGCTCAACTACACAGACATAATACTCGGCAGAAAATCGCTCTAGGAAATCTATATTACGGTAGACGTATTTCCCATGATGGGGGCTTGTTTTCTGAGCGTACAATGCCTTTGTTAACGCACTTGATGTTATCTTATCACTGCCAGTAGGCAATGTGAACGCTATAAGTGTTCCTTTCAAATATATCTACACGGTTGGAAAAATTTAAAACTTGGCACACGTAATTACATTATGCCTACAAAATCTCGTACTGAAAAATTCAGAACACTATAATATGCGTTCGACATCGGAAACGGTTAATTCCAGGTGAAGTGTAGATTTGGAACTCCTCTGAGGAAAAGACTTGATGTGCGCAAGGTTACTGAAACACCACTAAAGAATGCTGCACATAATGTTCGCAGAATTGAGTACCTTGAGATTATGGATGACATTACACTTCATTGGGCTCGAAAGGGAGAATATGAGAATTTTTTCCCAAGGCCCGAATAAACGCTATATGCTGGTCTATAACCGGGCTTATAAATTCATATGTTAGTTTGCATGCTATATGCAAAACCATACACGCAATCACATAGGTTAAACATTAATACAAATGAATTATACTAAGTGATATAATGAGAAACAGAATTACTATTTTAACGCTTCTGATACTGGCTGTAATGATCTTGTTTAGCGGGTGTACTGACAACAGCACTGCCCAAAAGTCTGAATTAGCAACAGTGAACTCAATAGAAGAAATTGATGCAATGCTTGAGAGTGCACCGGTATTTATTGAGATGGGAGCGGGTCGGTGTCCTGCATGTGTACTACAAAAACCTATTGTGGAAGAACTTGCAGCAAAATATGATGACAAAGTGCATTTCGTCTACATCGACGTTGACAAGCAGAACCAACTGGCTGCAAAGTTCAATGTTTACTATATTCCTGATATTTTTGTAATAGCCAGGTCAGACAGCGGCACATACAAATATGTACTAGATGGAGACTTGACCACGAATTCTGAACAGGCCAAGATGATAGGTCTCACACAAAAAGGTCCACTGGAAATAACTATACTGGATGCGCTCAGGTTAAGGTAGAACTTATAATAAAAATGATTGAAAACACAACACAGTAAACACGATGATCAATGAGTCTATTATTCCAGATTGAGAACACATTAGCATCAATAGATGTGCCACTCCCCTTCCTTGCATTTATAGCAGGTATAATCAGTATTCTCTCACCATGTATCCTGCCGCTGCTGCCTGCGGTAATGGCTTATTCCACTGGAAAGGGAAAGTTCAGGCCAGTTGCCATTGTGGCAGGGCTGGCACTGACATTTTCACTGCTCGGGATGACCATGGCAGCTTTCAACCAGTTATTTTTTTCATATCAGCAGTATATCAAGTTCGGGGCCGAGGTTATCATTATACTTCTCGGTATTGCGATGCTGACCGAATATACCCCTGCCATTTTAAATTCAATTCCGGGTATGATAAATGTTGACCCACAAAAGGAAGGTATTGCAGGCGGTTTACTCCTGGGAATGTCGCTTGGTATTGTATGGATACCATGTACAGGCCCCATACTGGCAACAATAATGATGGGTGTGCTCTTGAAAGGGGGTATAATGTATGGCGGGTTCCTGCTTTTTGTGTATTCAATGGGATTGGGAATTCCTATGTTGCTGATAGCCTATTTCATCAATATTTCAGGTAAGAAGCTGAGCACAGTATCGCGATATGACATGATGATTAAAAGAGGTGCAGGAGCCCTGTTGATATTAGTAGGCCTCTGGCTTGTATACTATAATCATATCGGGCCGTACTTAGAACTTATCTAAAATATAAGACGAGAATATCTGCGATATAAGCTGAAATATACCAGGTGTCAAGAAAATGTAAATTTCAGACAGGATTGACAGGATACGATCCAATCCTGTATATCCTGTAAATCCTGTCTAAAGATTTGATTGAAATTAAGAAAGTTATCGATATCGAAATGCGTTTATAATTCCATATACGTTTAAATAATTTTCAAAAGATTATCGATAGGCGTAAAATTCTTATAGAAAAAAACACATAAACTATTACAGAACTTTTGCCATTAAAGGGTCGGAGACAAGTTAAAAAAATAGGTGATCAGTGATGGAAATTGCAGATATGATAGATTTAGCTCAACCATATATGGCATATTTAAAAGCAATATTGATCCTGGTAGTTGCTGTTATTGTAATTGGTTTTATCAGCAGGTTCATTGAAAGATACTTAAGTACTACAATTTTACCTTCAGACACGCAGAACCTCTTGCGAAGGACTGTAGTATACATTTTATGGTTCATTGCCATCATGTCGATCATGGCAGAACTGAATTTAGAAAATATTCTCATGCCTATCATAGGGGCGTCTGTTTTTATAGGAGCTGCTGTTGCTTTAGCTGTTAAGAATATCTTAGCTGATGCATTAGCAGGTATATTCCTCCTATTAGATAGGCACTTCAATATTGGTGACCAAATCGAGACAATGAAATATAAAGGAGAGATCATTGATGTTACGCTCAGAAAAACGCGCGTTAAAATAGACGATGGAACGATTGTCATATTGCCTAACGGAAAAATAGACTCTTCAGGATGGATGTTATATACGAAAACGACTGAAACAGAAGGAAATTAGAATAAGAAGGTTATTCTCCCCTGTATAGAAGCAATCAATTCCACACCTTTTTTCAAACAGTATAAATGATATGGTCGTGCCCA